>CAZNRQ010000457.1:0-3312 GCA_964574845.1 uncultured Bacteroidales bacterium | reverse complement strand
ACGGCATTGGTGGTGAGCGAAAGGTCGTTGATGCCGGGTATTTGTGCGATTTGTTCTATCAGGCTTACAATGCCTTTACGTACCAAAGGTTCGCCACCGGTAATTCGGACTTTGGTTATGCCCATGCTGACGGCTGTGTGGGTTACTTCGGTGATTTCTTCGAAACTCAGAATGTCTTCGTGACGAAGCAGGGTCACCCCGCCTTCGGGCATGCAATAGGTGCAGCGCAGGTTGCAGCGGTCGGTTACCGAGATGCGCAGATAGTTTATGGAGCGGTTATAGGAATCTAACATCAATCATTTCTCCTTTGCGGACAGTGGTTTGGCCCAATGGAATAAAAGCAAATCCCCGGGCAAAAGTTAGTGAGTGTATGTGTGCCGAGCCATGATAATCGACGGGTTCAACGGTTCCATCAGAATTCAGGATGATGGGCAAAACAGACAAACGATCGCTTCGGCGGCGGTTGTATTCTTTACCGAAAGGCATTTTGCAGGTCAGCGGTTTGAAGTCGTGCCCCATCATTTTATAGAGCAGGGGCTTTACCAACAGTTCGAAGAGCACGTAGCTGGAAACAGGATTTCCGGGCAAACCGAAACAGAACTTGTTCCCTTTGCGGCCAAAAACCGTGGGTTTCCCCGGCTGAATGGCAATGGAGCGGAACAGAATTTTTATACCCGCTTTGGTCATCATATCGGGAACCATATCGAAATCGCCCAGGGAAACACCTCCTGTGAGCAATACTACATCGTTTTGTTCCAGAGCTTCCAGAATCTTATTGAGTGTGGCTTCTTCATTGTCTTTTGCAATGCCGGCATAATTGGCAATAGCATTCATCTGTTGCACCTGTGCCAGCAGTTGCCATGAATTGCTGTTGCGTATTTGTGAAATGTGAGGTATTTCGGAAGGTTCCACCAATTCGTCGCCGGTGGAAATGATACCTACTTTGGGTTTACAACTTACCATTGGAGAATGACAACCCACGGAAGCCAATACAGCAATGTGTTCTGGTCCAAGGAGGGTTCCTTTGGATAAGACAAGTGTCCCCTTTTTTACATCTTCGGCACGGTAGCAAATGTTGTTGGCGGTGGCTTCTTTCAGGAGTTTCACCATCTTTTCGCATATCACCTGGGTGTCTTCCACCATCAACACACAATCGGCACCCGGGGGCAACATGGCGCCCGTCATGATTTTAGAGCATTGGTTAACTCCCAAAGCTTTTTCGGGGGCTTTTCCTGCGGCAATGGTCTCTATCACTATCAGTTTGTTGTGAATATCATGACGGCGGCAGGCAAAGCCATCCACAGCCGATTTGTCGAAAGGCGGCATATCCATATCCGAATGCACATCCTGAAAGAGAACGCGTCCGCAGGCTTCATTCAATGGAACTTCCTCACCGGAAGTGAGGACATTATTATCTAAAACTATTTGAAAGGCTTCGCTGAAAGATATCATAGTGGTTGTAAAGTGCAAAGTTAGTAAAGATTCGGGAATTTTTGATTTAGGCTTTTTGACTTCTAGGCTATGAAGTTATGAGACTATTAGACTATTAGACTGTGAGGCTATGAGACTGTGAGGAAGAAGGTCATTGATGGTCATTTTTTAAGTAACGACAAAAGTGTTTCCCTAATGAAAACATAACTATCACAAAATAAGCAAATAAGTTTTCCGGAATCATTAGGGAAACTTCCGAAGGGTCTTCGGAGACTTCCGAAGAGGCTTCCCAAGCTTCCGAAGGGTATTTGGAGACTTCCGAAGGATTTTTTTGAGATTAGGATAAAAACTCAACCATTATTCACTCTGCCTTTTGGCTTTCTCAATCCTCCACCCAAATCAGTTTTTCAGAAACTGTCCCTTCTAAAATTCCTATCTCCGCAAAACCATTGTTGGCAGCAAATTCATCAAAATCAGGGGCATCCCTGTCAACAGCAATCAATAGTCCACCACTTGTTTGAGGGTCGGCCAACAACAGCTTCTGATATTCTGTAAGGTCGCCTATCTTATGTCCGTAGCTTTTCCAGTTGCGGTGGGTTCCACCCGGAATGCTGTTTTTGTCGATGTAGTAACCAATATTTTCCAGCTTGGGAATGGCTCCGAAATGTAATCGGGCAGATAACTTACTGCCTTCACATATCTCTAACAGGTGGCCCAGCAAACCAAAACCGGTAACATCGGTCATGGCTCTTACGCATTCCATTTTCCCCAGTTCAGCACCTGCCGAATTGAGTTGGGTCATCCATTTCACCGACCTTTGGTAATCTTCTTCTTTAAGGATATTCTTTTTGGTGGCTGTGCTGAGTATGCCAATTCCAAGGGGTTTGGTCAGGAAAAGTCGGCATCCGGCCATTGCCGTATTGTTTTGCTTGATGTTTTCTTTATTGATGATGCCTGTGACCGAAAGTCCGAAGACCGGATCAGCGATGTCAATACTATGACCTCCTGCCAAAGGAATGCCGGCCAAAAGACAAACATCTGTAGCGCCTTCAATCACCTTTCCCGCCATGGCAGCCGGTAATTTGGATAAGGGCCAACCCAATATGGAAATTGCCATGATGGGACTTCCCCCCATGGCATAAATATCGCTGATGGCATTGGTGGCGGCTATTCTTCCAAAATCATAAGGATCATCAACAATGGGTGTGAAAAAATCCGTGGTGCTTATAATAGCCTGTCCATTACCAATATCGAAAACGGCTGCATCGTCTGAGGTATCGCAACCCACCAGCAGGTTGGGAAACTGGCTTTTATCGGGTATCTGACTGATGATCTCCCGAAGATCGGCAGGCGATATTTTGCAGCCGCATCCGGCTCCCGGACTGAATTGAGTAAGTTTTACCTCTGAGGTTGTCATAAAGTTTTGGTTTTTGATGATTTGAAGGGTAAGCAATTATAATTTCAGAGTCAGGCTGATGATTTTATCAGCTATTTCGATTGTATTTTCGTGGGTTACCCTTATTTCTTTTACTTCTTTTCGCTTTTGCCAATGGGCTCCATGAGTGTATATCTTATCATAATATTGCAAAATTATCTTTACGGCCTCTTCCATTTGGTTGTTATGTATGCAGTCTATGGCCCTGGCGGTATTTTCCAGTCCAAGCCTTCTTTCGATATGCTTTACACCTTCAATTAAATCATTTTTATTACCCCCTGCATAAGTTTCCAGCAGGCGTTTCACCCTTTGTTCAGAAGGAACTACCAGATGGAAGAGCTGGGCCGATGACATCTGCTCAAAAAAGGGCTGAGGAATGAAAATATGACCAATGGCAAGACTTTCATCTTCAATAAAGATGGGTTCCTCAGGATGTAACTGACGGA
>CAZNRQ010000456.1:0-3313 GCA_964574845.1 uncultured Bacteroidales bacterium | reverse complement strand
GGCTTATCAGCACACGGCGGGAGTAGTTCTTCTTAAAGAGTTCCAGCACCTTGTTCAGTAGCACGTGGTCGGAAGCGGTATATTCGATACGGCTCTGGAAGGTATGGGTCTGGAAGTCGGAATAGCGGAGCTTGAGCGTCACACAACCCGTCACCTTGCCCGATTTGCGCAGTTCAAAAGCCAGCTTCTCCACCATTTTGATCAGTTTGCGTTTCAGCATTTCAATGTCGGTGGTATCCTTGTCGAAAGTGGTTTCGCTGCTCATGCTTTTCTGTTCCGAATAAGGCACCACGGGGCTGTTGTCGATGCCGTTGGCTTTCCGCCATATTAGCGGACCGTTCTCGCCCAACACCCTTTGCAGCAAGAGCGGGGGCATCTGCTGAATGGTGCCCACTCTTTCTATGCCCATATTGCGCATCAGCGTGAAGGTTTTTCCGCCTATGCCCGGTATTTTTTTGATGGACAGTGGCGCCAGGAAAAGCTTCTCTATGCCGGCATCCACATTCTTCTCTCCGTTGGGTTTGGCTTCCCCGGTGGCCACTTTCGAAACGGTTTTGTTCACCGACAGTCCGAACGAGATGGGCAGGCCCGTTTGTTTGATGATATATTGGCGCAGCTCGTGGGTCCACAGCACACTGCTTTTGATAAAGCGGTCCATGCCGGTGATGTCCACATAATGCTCGTCCACGGAAGCTTTTTCCACCAGCGGAGCCTTTTCTTTAATGATATCGGTGACGATGTTGGAATATTTGGAGTACATATCCATGTCGCCCCGTATAAAAATCGCCTGAGGACAGAGTTGCTTGGCAAACTTGCCCGGCATGGCCGAATGCACCCCGAACTTACGGGCCTCATAGCTGCACGATGCCACCACCCCACGGTCGGCAATGCCGCCAATGATAACAGGTTTCCCAATGAGGCTGCTGTCCATCAGCCGCTCCACCGACACAAAAAAAGTATCCAAATCCATATGGATGATCCTGCGATCCACAATTATTTTTTAATTTATGGCAAAGTTACTACAAAATGTAGTAAATTTGTGCTACAATTTGTAGTAATGAGTAAAATATCTTTTAACATCCGTCGTTTAAGAGAGTTGAAAAAACTCTCCCAGGAAAGCCTTGCCGACGAACTGCAGATCACCCGTGCACGCCTCGGAGCTTACGAAGAAGGACGCAGTGCGCCACCTATCGATATGTTGATTCAACTATCCGATTATTTTCAGATTCCCATCGATGTGTTGGTAAGAACCGACCTGCGCAAGGCCGATTCAGCTACCCTGATAAAGGTAGGCAACAACCGTGTGCTTTTTCCCGTCATGATCGATCAGGAAAATCGGGACGTGATTGAAGTGGTGACCGAAAAAGCTTCCGCAGGCTATCTGAACGGCTATTCCGACCCCGAGTATATGGAGCAGTTGCCTTTCATGCAGCTTCCTTTCGCGTTCACAGGCAAGCACCGCGCCTTTCCCATCAAGGGCGATTCCATGCCGCCGGTGAATACTGGGGACTATGTGGTAGGGAAATACCTAGAAAAAATACAGGAGGTGACCGACGGGAAAACCTATATTTTGCTTACGCGAAACGAAGGAATTGTTTATAAACGCCTCTATAAGGAAAATCGTACTACCTTTACATTGCATTCCGATAATGTTTCCTATGCACCCTATAGCGTGAAGGCACAGGATATACTGGAGATATGGGAGTTCGTCTGCTGCCTGAAAACATCGGATAAAAAAGGTGGTGAAATTAATATGGAGAACATGATGGACCTGTTGCGAAGTATGAAAGTTGATATTGAACGATTAAAGAAAGGCTGATGTTTGCAATTGTTGACATAGAAACCTGCGGAAGCAAGTTCGAGTTCCGCCGCGGCCGTATCACCGATATTTGCATTGTGGTTCACGATGGATTGCAGGTGGTGGATAAGTTCAGCACCCTGATCAATCCCGAATGTCCCATTACCTATTTCTATACCAAACTTACGGGCATCACCAACGAAATGGTGGCCGATGCCCCCAAGTTCCATGAAGTAGCCCAAAAGATACTGGAGCTTACCGAAGGCAGGATATTTGTGGCCCACAACGTGAGTTTTGATTATAGTTTTATCAGGGATGAATTTGCTTCACTGGGCTATAAGTTCCGCAGGGAACAGCTATGCACGGTGAAGCTTTCCCGTAAACTGATGCCGGGGAAATTATCCTACAGCCTGGGCAAACTTTGTGCTTCGCTGGGGATTGAGAATACGGCCCGCCATCGTGCCGAAGGAGACGCCGTGGCTACCGCCAAACTGTTCGACATGCTGCTGGAGATAAAATCGCAGGACCCTCAGTACAAGAATATGGGGGTGGAAAAGATCATGACCCGCCGAATCGATAACATCAAGGACTATGTTCTGAAGAAATTGCCTGAGGATTGCGGGGTGTATTATTTTCTCGACAGGGACCAGAACATTATCTACATAGGCAAAAGCCTGAACATGTACAGCCGTGCCATGAGCCATTTCAATACCAAAGAGAAAAAAGGGAAGAAACTCCTGAACGAATTGTACAATGTGGATTTTGTACTTACCGGCAGCGAACTCATTGCCTTATTGCTGGAATCGGAAGAGATAAAAAAGCACAAACCCAAATACAACCGTCAGCGGGTGAGCGATACATTCACACACAGTATCACATGGAGAAAGGACGAAAAAGGCATCATCAATTTTGGCATTGTGCCATTCGAGGAAGCCGAAAACAGCCTGAGGGCGTTCACTTCCCTGAGCACCGCCCGCGAACTGCTCGATCGCTGGATTGACGAACACGAACTTTGCATCAACTATTGCGGATTGATGGATAAGGAATCTTCCTGTTTCAACCACCAGATCAAAAAATGCAACGGTATCTGCGCCGGAAAGGAAGAGGTGGAGGAGTACAACAAACGTGCAAGTCGCATTTTGCAGGATTTTACCATATGGGATAAGAACTTTGCCATGCTCGATAGGGGCCGCCATGAGGAGGAACGATCTATGATATTGATTGAGAATGGACGCTACAAAGGCTTCGGATATCTGGATGCCAGCGCACAGTTGAATGAGCCCGAAGAGCTGAAAGGCTATATCTCAAATTCCACTTACTATCCCGACCACGAGATATTGCTCAAGGCCTGGCTGAAGAATAAGAAGGTGAAGAAGATTGTGTGGTAGGGGAAGGGGTTTAGGCTTTAGGCTGTTAGACTATTAGGAGGATTCACCGCAGAGACGCAGAGATTTCATAAGTCGGCAATCTGCAGTCGGCAAAAGCAAGTGCCCAGGCATAGTTTTATTATTAAGC
>CAZNRQ010000455.1:0-3328 GCA_964574845.1 uncultured Bacteroidales bacterium | reverse complement strand
GTAAATAAAAACCGAGCCACCTATAAGATGTGCCGCATACTATTACACATTGTGTCAGATATTCTTCCACTTTAAAATCAAAACTAACCGCGAAGCTGCTGAAGGAAAAGTTGAGAATGTTAGGGGTCAGAACCGTGTAGCCCGAAGCGTTTCCGTTGCAATAAACGCCTCCATTTTGAAACGGTGCGCTTGTCAGGGTCATAGGACTGTTCAGCCCCATTTGGTCGTTTCCATCAACTGTTAAAGGATAAAAAGCAAGAGTATCGCTGGTGGCCCTTGCCATAAAAGAGACCAATACTAATGCCAATACAAAGTAGATTTTTTTCATAATGATAAGATTTTTGGTTTATAACTGCAAGTATACAACATTTTGTTGAAATAAGCAAGCAAAACGGCATATTTCTTTTATATAAGCGCTTTACCAAAAGAAAAATAAACTCTTGTAATTAAAACATGCTCTAAATGGAGAACCTCCACGCACAATACCATCCCTCAGGATGCTTATCGGGCGGACAACCCACACATTCGGTTTGTATTCTTTTATCGATGGTTTGTGCAAAGCTGCTATATTCGATAATGCCAGCCGATTTGCAGGGATAATCGTCGAGACCTTTTCGTTTGCGTGCCGACTGAACCCGGCAATCGACCATGCGGAACACAAAACTGTTTGGAGTTTCATCCACAATTTCCTGAACATTGATGGCGGCATATAATCGAAGTTGCAGGGCTTTTTTCAAACCTTCCAATCCGCAATTCTCAGGAAGTTTCAATATGCGGCGCACCGACCAGGCTTCGAAAGGAGAGAACTGTCCCCAGGCCGAGTCGTTGCAATGCTTGGCATCAGCCATACCAAAAGTATTTTCCACCGCCTGAAACCACACCCCGTCGTTTGCCAGCCAGTTGATGGCCACGCTTTCTTTCAGGGCTGCCAATTCTTCTTCAGTTTTGTTAAGCATGGGTTGAGGAATGCCGTCCTGCATTTCGAATCCCAGTATTTTCGACAAACGTTTCATCTGAATATCGTAGCTGAGGGTGTAGGCCTTTTCCATGATCTCCATAGCTTTTTCGCGACCCAAATGCTGTTGTACTTCGGCAAACCACATGGCATGATGCATCATGGTGCGGTGAAAATAATCGATGATGAGTGCAGAGGTTTCGGTTTTGCCTGCGGCAGTTTCGGGGGTAGTATCTTTATCCATGAAGTTTGTTTTTATAAAATTATTTTTTTGCGCTGACTATTATTAGTATCATTGCAGAAATCAAGGCAATGATATTATAAATTATATTGAATCCTTTATCTTGGTCTGTGGTTGCATTTTTAAAATCCCAAAACGAATCTTCAGGGTCGCGGTGATAAAACTTCCTGAAATAATATAACATCAGGCGAAAAAAAAGCGTATGCACCAAAGGTAACATTAGGGCGCTATACCATATTTTATTCCCCCTATCCGACAAGAATATAAAAAGTAACGACAGTACAAACAATATAACAGAAGCCGCCAAAATAATTCGAAAAGGTTTTGGATCAATAAGGAATTTCCTTTTTACCACAAAAAGTAAAAACACCAGCATACCCCCGAAAACCATATATACGTTGGGGTCAGTGGGATCGATCTTCGAAAGGATTATTGCAAATGAAAGATATGGGTGGCTCATTACTTGCTTTCTTTCTGCAAAGATACTTACAGAATACTATCTTCAGCGATTAATGATAATGGAATTTTTCGGTTGAATTTTTTGGAAAAGGTTTGGGGCAGGCATCATTGTGAATACAAAGCGCACCTAATGTGATTTTTTTCAAAAAACCAAAGGGGTGCAACAACCACCTTTAATATGATTATTTGCACCCCTTCCGCCTATAACTATCCGAACAGAGCCGGAGGTTGAATGGACAAAAGAGTTTGACCCCTTATTGTGCCTGAGCCAGAATAGCGGCTACTGCACTACTCAGGCTGGTGGTAGGCTCACCCATTAATTTCGAAAGCTGACGACCATCTTCCTGCAAATCGCCTTTGGATATGGAAACATCTGCGGCTGCAAAAAACTGTGCATAACCCGGGTCCACCCCCATGCTCACCAGTGCATCGGCATAGTCTTCCTTGGGCATATTTTTATATTCCACTGCTTTACCTGATTGTTTCGCTAGCTCAACTGCCAGTTCACTCATAGAAAAGCTGTTGTCACCTGCCAGTTCATAGGTCTTGTCTTCGTGTCCGGAGGAGGTCAACACATTTGCAGCTGCTTTCGCAAAATCCAGACGGGTAGCTGCCGATATTCTGCCATCGCCGGCACTACCCATAATGATGTTGTGCGCTACGGCTCCCATAATTGAATTGCTAAAGTTTTCGTAATACCATCCATTGCGTAAAATAGTGTATGGCAGACCCGATTGCTGCAGGGCTTCTTCCGTTGCCAGGTGCTCGCCCGAAAGCAAAAGCAGGCTGGATGAGTTGGCCTTCAGCAGGCTGCTATAAACTATCCATTTCACACCAGCGGTTTTGGCCGCTTCTATCACATGGCTGTGTTGCTCAAATCGTTTGCCCATTTCGTTGCCCGAGACCAACATCAGCACATCTATGCCTTTTAGTGCCTCGACCAGTCCCTTGGGTTGCGAATAATCAAATGCCCGCACTTCCACTCCCAGTCCTGCCGCTTTTTCAGGCGTACGCACCAAAGCCACCAGTGACGAGGCATCAGTTTTTTTCTTTAGTTCTTCTACTATCAGTCTTCCCAGTTGTCCGCTGGCTCCTGTAATTCCTATTTTCATCAATTTTTTTCCTTTCTTTTTTTAGTAAATTGTTGTTATTTTTTTGCAATGCAAAATTACTACCCATGGTGCCATTTGTCATGGTACTTTTCAGGGAAGTTGTGGTACTTTTCAAGGGTGGAAGAAATAAGGTTTTGCCCCTAGTGTCTTCAATAGCGCAATGTGGTTAATTTTGTTGATTATCAACGACCCGGATGGTTATAATGGAGTGCCTTTGGTACAATGCCAAGCCCACTTGGGGGGATTGAAAACTCAGGCAGTAGCCTGAAAGAATAAAAGAGCCGAGGTTAGAACCTCGGCCCAACGGGGTTTATTAAGGCAGGAGACTTCGCCGAAAGAGTGCACTTAACATTGACCTTATCTTTATTTGCATAAAAACATTTTTTTATTTTTCGATTGAAATCTATCGTGGTAAGTTTAATAAGATTCGGAATCAATGGTCGTTTTTTTATTGATTCAATGACACCGGATTAATACATGCAACTATAGTTTATGGTCGAAAAAACATCGATTGCAGCCTTTGCGACATTGACAGCGACCTTTGCGACATTGACAGCGACC
>CAZNRQ010000454.1:0-3336 GCA_964574845.1 uncultured Bacteroidales bacterium | reverse complement strand
CACTGCCTTCTCAGGAGTTTCTTCAATTTATTAAAGAAACATTCGGGACTAAATGCATCCGTCATAATGGACATTTAAAAAACCAGATAGAGACGGTGGCATTTTGTGGAGGTTCAGGAATATTTCTTCTGAATCAAGCCATAAGTAGCAAAGCAGATGTATTCATTACAGCGGACATTAAGTACCATGATTTTTTTACCGACAAGATTTTGTTGGCAGATATAGGACATTTTGAGTCCGAACAATTCTCTATTGAATTAATTGCTTCTGTTTTAATGAAAAAATTTCCTACTTTTGCATTTTTATTTCCAGAAACAAAATCTAATCCTGTATATTACTTTTAATTTAATACATAAAAATATGGCAAAAACGACTTCAAAAGCCAAAGAGATAGAGCCAAAGACCAAAGAAAAGTCAGCAAAGCCTGTAAAAGAAAAAGCAACCAAGGAGAAAACAACAACTAAAAAAGTTATTGAAGAAAAACCTGTTGCAAAAAAAGCTGTAAAAAAAGAAGAGCCTAAAGTTGAGGCCAATATTGAAATCGTTGATGTTTCTTTAGAGACACCCGTTCATGAAGCAATTATACCTCCTACTAAAAAGGCAGATAATGAAAATCTGGCAGATGTAACCATCGAGAAAAAATTGGTCGCATTGTACAGTCTGCAGCAAGTGGATAGCGAGATTAACAAGATCCGCATCGTTCGCGGTGAATTACCTTTGGAAGTTCAGGATCTGGAAGACGAAATTGAAGGCCTGGAAACCCGTATCGAGAATGTCAATAATGAAGTGAAGGAAATCGAGAACGACATAAAAGTCAAGAAAGCGGCAATCAAAGAACATCAGTCTCAGATCAAGAAATACGAGGCCCAACAGATGAACGTTCGCAACAACAGAGAGTATGACTCCATTACCAAAGAAATCGAATTTCAAACCCTCGAGATCCAGCTTTGCGAGAAAAAGATCAAAGAATTCACTACGGCACTCGAATTAAAAACCGAAAGTGCTGAGAAAACCATTTTGTTGCACAAGGAACGCAAAGAAGATCTGACTCAGAAAAAAGTAGAACTGGAAGAGATTGTTTCCGAAACCGAAAAAGAAGAAAAAAAACTGGTTGACAAATTACAGGAAAGCCAGAAATATATTGAGGAACGCCTCATCACAGCTTACCAGCGCATCAAGAAAAATGCACGCAACGGTTTGGCCGTGGTTATGGTGGAACGTGATGCCTGTGGCGGTTGTTTTAATAAAATTCCACCTCAGCGTCAGTTAGACATCAAGATGCACAAGAAAATTATTGTTTGCGAATATTGCGGAAGAATCCTGGTAGATTCAACCATTGACGAAGCCGTTCGCGGACCTAAATAATAAAATATAACTCTAAAAGAAAAGCCCGGCATGCCGGGCTTTTTCTTTTATGGTCCATCGGGTTATCCCAATTTAATATTAAGCTCTTTTAGCTGTTCCAGTGAAATGGTCGAAGGCGCATCAGCCATGACATCGCGACCCGAGTTATTTTTCGGGAAGGCAATGAAATCTCTAATAGAATCGGAACCGCCAAGCACAGCACAAAATCTGTCGAACCCAAAAGCAATTCCGCCATGAGGTGGGGCACCGTATTCAAAAGCATTCATCAGGAAGCCAAATTGTTTCTGAGCTTCTTCGTCAGTAAATCCCAGCACTTCGAACATTCTCTTTTGCAGGTCTCTGTTATGTATCCTTATGGACCCTCCGCCTATTTCTACCCCGTTTATCACGAGGTCGTAAGCATTGGCATTGACCTTTCCGGGGTCAGTATCCAGCAAAGCAATATCTTCAGGAACCGGTGAGGTAAAAGGATGATGTTTGGCATAAAATCTTTGGGTTTCTTCGTCCCACTCTAGCAAAGGAAAATCAACCACCCACAGGGGTTTAAATTCGGTGTTTTTTCTTAACCCCAAACGGCTTCCCATTTCCAAGCGTAATCCGCTCAAAGCGGTTTGTGTTTTTTCCATATTACCTGCCAAAACCAAAACCAGATCGTTTTTCTCAGCTCCAAAAGCTTCTCCCCAGGCTTTCAGATCATCCTCAGTAAAGAATTTACTTACAGAGGAACCTACGCTGCCATCAGCATTGAATTTTACATACACCATACCGTTGGCACCAATCTGGGGTTTCCTTACAAAATCTGTCAGTTCGTCCAGTTGTTTTCTGGAGTATTCGGCACAACCTTTCACACAAATACCTACTACCAGTTCGGCATCGTCAAAAACTTTAAATCCCTTACCCTTTGCAAGATCATTTAACTCTACAAATTTCATATCGAAACGCAAGTCGGGTTTGTCAGAGCCGTAAAATTTCATGGCATCGGCATAGGTCATTCGCGGGAATTCGGTTATGTCTATACCCTTCACCTTTTTAAACAGATTTTTGGTCAGCCCTTCAAAGGTTTCCAGAATATCTTCACGCGTAACGAACGACATTTCGCAGTCTATTTGGGTGAATTCCGGTTGGCGGTCTGCCCTGAGATCCTCATCCCTGAAACAACGTACGATCTGAAAATAACGATCATAACCGGCTACCATCAACAATTGTTTGAAGGTTTGCGGCGATTGAGGCAAGGCATAAAATTCTCCTTGATTCATACGCGATGGCACCACAAAATCCCGGGCTCCTTCCGGAGTCGACTTTATGAGGCAAGGGGTTTCTATCTCAATAAATTTCTGATCGTTCAGATACATGCGGGTCTCTATAGACATCTTATGCCTGAGCTCCAGGTTTTCTCTGTTCGGGTTTCTTCTCAGGTCGAGATAACGATATTTCATGCGGAGTTCTTCTCCCCCGTCCGATGTGTCTTCAATGGTAAATGGCGGAGTTTTGGAAATGTTCAGCACTTTCACTTCGTCCACAATAATCTCTATTTCGCCCGTGGACATCTTAAGGTTTTTATTGCTTCTTTCGGCTACCTGCCCCGTCACCGAGATCACATATTCGCGTCCCAGTTTGCGGGCAGCTTCACAGAGTTCAGCATTCACGTCCATGTTGAACACCAGTTGTGTCAATCCATAGCGGTCGCGGAGGTCTATAAAGGTCATCCCGCCCAGGTCTCTCGATTTCTGTACCCATCCGCACAGTGTCACCTGTTTCGCAACATCTGTCATGGTCAATTCGCCGCAATTGTGTGTTCTAAGCATAGTTTTTGTTTTACAGTGCGAAATTAATCATAAATCGCGAAAGGCAGTTGTGCCCGAATTGATTATTTTTGTTCCAAATACATCAGTTATGGAAGTGCTGAACCCAACCGACACCACCTTTATGCAGGAAGCCCTGAAAGAAGCCCGTAAAGCTTTTGAAGAAGAC
>CAZNRQ010000453.1:0-3346 GCA_964574845.1 uncultured Bacteroidales bacterium | reverse complement strand
CTTCCAAGTTGGGGATCACAAAAAATAGAATCATGAGTGTGGTGATTGGAGGCACCATGATCACCGATACGGCAGTGCTGGTGTTATTAGCGATTATAGTTAGGGTTTATAAGGGGACCTCGGATACTATGTTTTGGGTGATGCTGATCTCCATGCTGGCAGGTTATATTGCTATTATGCTATGGGTGGTTCCGCAAATAAGCCGTTGGTTCTTCAAGCATATGGAAGGAGATGGTAGTGCACAGTATCTGTACCTGATGGTGATACTTTTTGCGTCGGCCTTCCTGTCGGAAGTGGCAGGCATAGAACCTATGATTGGCGCCTTTTTGGCGGGACTCGCACTGAATAAACTGATACCACAAACTTCGGTATTAATGAATCGGACGGTGTTTATCGGCAATACGATATTCATTCCTTTCTTCCTTATAGGTGTAGGTATGCTGGTGGACCTGAGGGTTTTGTTCAACGGCTACAATGCTCTAATTATTGCAGGGTTACTGGTAGTGACCGCCGAGATCACAAAATATACGGCAGCTTTTATTACCCAGAAAATATATGGCTATACGCGGGTGGAACGTAATGTTATGTTCGGACTGAGTAGTTCGCATGCGGCAGCTACTATTGCTCTTATTTTAGTGGGTTTCAATATTGGCCTGTTGAATATTGATGTACTGAACGGAACGGTTATGGTAATTTTGGTCAGTTGCCTGATCAGTTCGTTCGTTACCGAGAATGCAGGACGTAAACTGGCTGTTGCCGATAGTAAAAAACCTGTTGAACTCACCAATACCCGTCAAAAGATATTGGTTCCGGTGGCCAACCAGGACACCATGGAACATCTTATCAAGTTCGCTTTGCTCATCCACAATAAAAACTCTAAGGAACCTGTGTACCCATTGAATGTGGTTACCGGGAACATAGACAACCCTGTTACCCAAACAGAAATTGTGGAAAAGAATGCCATCATAGAACGTATCGCCAGCCAGGCTGTGACCGATGACCGTTCGGTGCATATGGTGACACGTATTGATCTGAACGTTGCCAACGGCATCAACCGCGCCATAAAAGAACTTATGGCCACCGAAGTAGTGCTTGGATGGAACGGACAGACGACCACGGTGCAAAGCATTTTCGGGGGTATCATGGAAAATGTACTTCCGAAGAACAATCAGATGATGTATGTGGTGAAGGTGTTGCAACCTTTTGGTTACTATAACCGTTTGGTCGTTATTGTGCCACAAAATGCGCAGTATGAACCGGGATATCACAAGTGGATACATCAGATCCAGAATATTTCGAAAGAGATATCTGCCAAAATAATGGTTTTCGCTAATGGAGAAACCCTGGAACAACTGAAGGTTGACCTGCACGGGAAAAACAATTCAGTTTCCTTTGTCGAATTCAGCGACTTCAGCAATCTGAATTCGCTTCAGGACCACCTGAGCAATACGGATCTGCTGGTGTGGATCAGTGCGCGCGACAGTACCATTTCGTACAACAGTTACCTATCGATGCTGCCGAAACAATTATCGAAAAACTTTAAAAAGAACAGTTTTGTGATCATTTATCCCGAACAACACTCGGTAAGGCATCAGAACAGCACCCTACGACTGGACGGACTGACCTCCTCGCCTATTCAGGAGAACATTGAAAGGATCAGTAAGATAGGTAAGGGAGTTAAGAAAGTGATCACCGGAAAAACCCGAAAATAATGGCCCTGTTTCCCAATTTCAAAATAGGTTTCAAAACTTACTCGGAAGCTCACCGCATGGTAATTAAATACCGGCTGTGGCCTTATGTAATTTTGCCGGCACTCATCAATTTGGGGATGATATTGCTGCTGGTGTTTGTAGGTTGGCATTACATCAGCCTGCTGACCGCATGGATATTCAAAGTTACGGGGCTGGCATCAGAACCGGCAGGCTTTTTCAAATATCTTGTGATAGGGTTCAAATATTTGATAAAGCTAATCTTCTATCTGGCTCTGTTCTTCATTTACAGTTCGGTGTATCGCTATATTGTGCTGGCTATTGTTTCGCCGGCACTGGCCATTCTCTCGGAAAAGACCGATAAGATATTGACCGGCGTTAATTATCCTTTCCGCTTCGGCCAATTTCTGAAGGATGTGTGGCGTGGTATCCGAATCGTTATGCGCAATATTTTTGTGGAGATAGGCATTACCATTTTATTGTTTTTTATTGGTATGCTGCCCGTGATAGGTTGGGTGACACCCGTGGTGATGTTTTTTGTGACCTGCTATTATTACGGTTTTTCGATGATAGACTATTCCAACGAAAGAGCCAAAATGAGCATTCGCGAAAGCGTGAGGTTTGTGAGAAAGAACCGGGGCATGGCTGTGGCCAACGGCATGGTTTTCTATTTTATCTTTTTCTTTATCCCGGTGGTGGGATTTATGATAGCACCGGCTTATTCGGTGATAGCGGCAACCATTGCTGTTTCGAAGATCACGAATGAGGTGAAGGTGCTCACTGAAGTGGAACAGCAGGAAAGTGTTGAGATTTTGGAGATAGAGGCCCAAAATTAGGGGCAAGCTCCAATAATCAAAAAATAAAAAACAAATAAATACCAAAGTCTTAAAAGCACCAAAAAACAAAAAGCAAATTACAAATAAGTTTCAATTACCAAAATTTTGAAAATCCAAAATGTGGCCCTAGTTTGGAATTTTGATTTGATGTTTTGGAACTTATTTGAGATTTGAAATTTGATATTTGTGATTTAGCCAACACCATCCAAAAACCCTTTCTATTCAACCTAAATACCATTGGCTTCTTGTCTGCTTTCACAAAAACCAATATCTTTGTTTTTTATTTAAGGCGATGGATGCAGTGCATAAAATAGTGGCGGTGAATTATTCGAATACCTTTCCTTTTGTCTATGGAATAGAGAAGTCGGGATTGATGGAGGCATACGATTTGCAACTGCTGCACCCCGTGGGATGCGCGGAAGCCTTTATTTCGGGCGAGGCCGATATTGCCTTGTTGCCGGTGGGTGCGCTGAACCTTTTACCCGAGCACCATATCATTACCGACATGTGTATTGGCGCTGTGCAGCAGGTGAAGTCTGTTTTGCTGGTCAGCCATAAACCTTTGCAGGAAATAAAAAGTATTGCCCTGGATACGGAATCGGCTACTTCGGTGCGACTATGTAAGGTGCTGGCAGCGAATTTCTGGAATATTGCCCCCCGGTTTCAGGCAGTGCAGGTGAAAAACCATGCCGATTTTCCCGAGATGGATGCCTTTGTGGTGATAGGCGATAAGGCTTTTGAACTGGCACCCCGATTCGAATATGTGTACGACCTGGCCGAAGAATGGTATAAGTTTACGGG
>CAZNRQ010000452.1:0-3346 GCA_964574845.1 uncultured Bacteroidales bacterium | reverse complement strand
GGAGGGGAGATACTGATATTCGATATGGGCAAATCGGTGAAGATACTCGACCTGGCCAAAAAGATGATCAAACTCTCGCGCCTCACCTTAGGCAAAGACATACAGATCACTTACACAGGCCTGCGTCCCGGCGAAAAGCTCTACGAAGAGTTGCTGAACGACAAGGAGAATACCCTGCCCACACACAATCCCCAAATCATGATAGCCAAGGTCGACAGCCCCGATTATCATCAGGTGGCTGCCTCGGTCGACGAATTGATAGGATTGCTCAACCTGCACGACAATATGCTGCTGGTTAAGAAAATGAAAGAAATGGTACCTGAATTCAAAAGCCAGAATTCAGTCTACTCTAAGTTGGATTAAATAATTCGGATAAGATCACCCCTTAGTTAAAGTTTGTCAGGGCTAAAGCCCGGATTATACTATGTCTGTTAACCCCAGCCTGAAGGTCGGGGTTATAGAATGTAGCTATTTCAGGGTATTCCAAAAGTGTTAGCGCCCAAATTCAAAAGTTGAGTTTCTTACTTTCCGTAAAATGGATATTCAATCAATGCACTACTATCCCCAGCCTTCAGGCTGGGGTCAGGCCTTGCAAATTTTAAAGGACTTTAGTCCTGAAAAGAATGGATTAATTACTGAGAACTTTATTTACCAGGTCGGCAGCATCCTGTAACAAGATGGCTGAAAACACCTTCAGTCCCGACTGGTCGATGATCTCTTTGGCTTCTACCGCATTGGTTCCCTGCAGACGCACAATGATAGGCACTTTGATCTCGCCTATCTCTTTGTAAGCATCCACTATGCCGTTGGCTACGCGGTCGCAGCGAACGATACCGCCAAAGATATTAACCAGTATGGCTTTCACATTGGGGTCGCTGAGAATGATACGGAAAGCTTCTTCCACGCGTTTGGCATTGGCGGTTCCGCCAACATCCAGGAAATTGGCAGGCGAACCTCCCGACAGTTTGATGATATCCATGGTAGCCATGGCCAGTCCGGCTCCGTTGACCATGCAGCCCACATTGCCTTCCAGTTTCACAAAATTCAAACCGAACTTTCCGGCTTCCACTTCGGTGGGGTCTTCTTCCGTAAGGTCTCTCATCTCGGCTATATCCGGATGGCGGAACAAAGCATTGTTATCTATCACCAGCTTGGCATCCACAGCAAATATTTTATTGTCCGAAGTTTTTATCACCGGGTTGATCTCCATCAGCGAAGCATCGCATCCTATGTAGGCATTATACAGATTCTCGAGAAAAGGAAGCATGTTTTTGTAAGCTTCGCCCGACAATCCCAGGTTGAAAGCTATCCTGCGGCACTGAAAAGGAAGTATGCCTGTGGCAGGATTAATTTCTTCTGTAAATATTTGTTCAGGAGTTTCTTCGGCCACCTTTTCAATATCCATACCTCCGCGGGGCGAATACATGATGATATTACGGCCGCTTCCGCGGTTCATCAGCATACTGATGTATAATTCCAAAATGGGGTCGGGTCCGTCGTAAAATATGTCTTGCTGAATAAGCACTTTGTTCACTTTTTTCCCTTCGGCCTTGGTCTGTGGAGTGATCAGCTGCATGCCAATGATGTTTTTGGCAAGATCGAAAACCTGATCGATATTTTTAGCGATTTTCACACCACCTCCTTTACCGCGTCCGCCTGCATGAATCTGGGCTTTTACAGCAAACATTTTTGATCCGGTGGCTGCATTGATCTGTTTGGCGCCTTCTATGGCTTCTTCCGGTGTCAGTGCTAATCTGTCCTCAGGGACGTTTACTTTATATTTCCTTAGCAGTTGCTTGGCTTGGTATTCATGTAAATTCATGGTGTTTTTTTTTCCAAAAATAAGTAAAAAAATAATTTCGGGGCATTGATATATATTAGTACATGATTCTGCAGAAAGAAATTGCGTTTTTTTAAGATTGTATGAAATATAATTCCCATTGAAAACCTGCCTCCCATTGAACTATTTTATATTTTCGCAATGTGATTTACCGGGTATTAAAATACTTTCTGATTTTGCTTCTTTTCGTCTGTTTCTCTGCAGAAACCTGGGCCCAGAAGAAAACTGCTTCAGCCACACGCCTGCAAACCCCTCCGGTGATTGATGGTTTGTTGGATGATAATGTCTGGCAGACCTGCGATACCATTGACGATTTCACACAGTTTGTGCCTGTTTACAATGTTAAACCCAGTCAAAGAACCGTGGTCCGGATTGGCTATGATGATAACGCCATTTATATAGCCGCCATGATGTACGATTCGGCTCCCGACAGCATACTTCGCCAGCTGGGCAGCCGCGACGACGACCTGAATGCCGATAAAATATGCGTGCAGTTCGACACCTACAACATGCAAACCGATGCCTACACTTTTATGGTTTACGCCTCGGGAGTGCAGTTGGATTATCGTGTGCAAGACGGCACATACAATGCTGTTTGGCAAAGTGCGGTCAATATATCCAATAAAGGCTGGTCATGCGAGATGAAGATCAATTACTCTGCCTTGCGGTTTCCCAAAGAGAAGGAGCAGAAGTGGGGTATGCAGATATTCCGGGGCATTCGCCGTCATCGTGAGGCCGATCAGTGGTCGCTGGAAGTAAAGGGTCAGGCCAATTTTCTGGTGAATTGGGGGCAGTTGGAAGGCATAAGAGAGGTTAATCCTTCGCTGCGACTTTCGCTCTCGCCCTTCATTTCGCTTTACGGGGATCATTATCCTTATAATGAAGAGGGCAAGAGCAATTTCTCTTCTTCCTTCAGCGGAGGCCTCGACCTCAAGTACGGCATCAATGAGAGCTATACCCTCGATGTTACCTTGCTGCCCGATTTCAGTCAGGTGCAATCGGATTATCAGGTGAAGAATATCTCTGCATTTGAAACGGTTTACGAGGAATACCGGCCTTTTTTCAAAGAGGCCATTGATCTGTTCAAAGAGGGCGATCTTTTCTATACCCGCCGCATAGGACGCACTCCACAACATTATTATGATGTGAACGACTCCCTTGCCTCAGGCGAGGTCATCAAAAAAAATCCCGGGCAGGCCAAGCTTATCAATGCCATAAAATTCTCGGGGCGTAATAAAAAGGGAACTGCTTTTGGTGTGTTCAACGCCATCACCAACAATATGTATGCTACCATTGAGGATTCACTGGGTCATACCCGAAAGATACTTACCGAACCATTGACCAATTATAACGTTTTTGTTTTCGACCAGATATTAAAGAATAATTCCAAAATATACCTGGTGAACACCAGCGTGCTGCGAACCAAAAAATACGACGATGCCAATGTATCGGTAGCCGGCCTGGTGCTCAACGACAAGAAAAACATTTTCCAGATATCGGCTCAGG
>CAZNRQ010000451.1:0-3353 GCA_964574845.1 uncultured Bacteroidales bacterium | reverse complement strand
GTTTTCATTATAAATATAAAATCATGATTAATATTTGAAAACATCTCTTTAACATTCTCTGGATTTTTAATTACTTCTTCCAATCCCTTTACCCTCCTGGTCATTGTCTTTCTTCCTTCCAATAGCGCCTGCACCATTGGCGTACTAAATAAAATCGGTAATTCTTTCATAATGTATTTATTGTTAATTTTTAATTCTTAATTGATTTAAAGAGTTACCTGAAAAACATGCCCAACAAATAAGCCTTCATTTAATTGATAAGTACCTAAATAATCTTTAGGATTAAAATCTTCTTCCATTATCTCTTCACCCGTACAAATAGTACGTAATCTAATAATTTCTTTTTCTTTATTAGTTTCATCAACCAAAGCCCAAAGCATTGGATGATTCTCTTGAGATTGTATAGATAATAAAATAGATCCTGAAGGAATTTCAATATCCTGTACATCTTTAATCTTTAATTCATACTTCCAAATTACTTTAATCATAATGTATTTATTTAAATTGTTAATTATTAATTTTTAATTGTTAATTAGCTTAACTAAAGCGATACCTATCATTATCATCTATTATCGTAGTGGTAAATGGAAACCCATCTACCGGTATTTTCTGTATTACCTCAATCAGTCCCGTAGATCCTGTAAATATTACATGTTTCTTTCCATCCACAGCAATTTGCAGCTGGAGACATTTCCCGGTGCCATGGTCTTTGAAAACTTTTGAATCCTCAATTTTATAATGAAATACCACTATCTCCTTATTCAAGATCTTCGACATTTTTATTTTATCACCTTCAAACCCTTTTGAAGTGACATGTATATTAAATTGATTAAAATTGTTCATGTAATAATTTTTTTAATAGATGTTTACTGTCACAATGCTTCGCCCATCCATAGTAAGAAGCTATAGACTGCCAATTCTTCCTTTTAGCTATCATTCTCGCAAAATTCTGTTTAATTGATTTTCTAAGTAAAATATGAGTATGTCTGAATACATACCCAACAAAATCTATCCCGCGGATATCTACAGGAAATATCTGATAATTATGCTTTATTTCCAACTTTAAATTATCCTGCATATAAGCTCTGATATCTGCTAACAATTGATGAAGATAAGGCTTGTTATCAGATAAAATAACAAGATCATCAGCATACCTGAAATAATATTTAACCCTCTTATTTTCCTTTATCCAATGATCAAAATAAGAAAGATAGAAATTAGCAAAATACTGAGATAAATAATTCCCGATCGGTAAGCCTTCAGTACTGTCAATTATCTCATCAAGTAGCCAAAGAAGATCATTATCCTTAATCTTCCTACGAAGTAATTGTTTAAGTATTTTATGATCTACATTAGGATAAAATTTCCTTATGTCAAGCTTCATGCAGTACTGAGTACCTTCAGTATCTTTTAATACCCGTTTCACAGCATACGCTGCCGCGTGTATACCCCTCTTTTTAATACAGCTATAAGTATCCGCTGTAAATGTTGACACGAATATAGGCTCTAAAACATTCATTATTGCATGATGCAAAATTCTATCAGGGAAGTAAGGCAAACAAAATATTAATCGTTCTTTAGGTTCCCATATAGTGAAAGTTTTATAATCAGAAGTTGTATAAGACTTATTTATTAACATATCATGTAGTTTAAGAATGTTTTGCATCTTGTTTTTGTCATGATCGATTACAGCCAATTGTTTTGATTTTCCTTTTCTTGCAATACTGTCAGCAAGCAATAAATTATCAATACTGTAAATTTTTTGATATAAATTCCCTATTCTTTTCATGCCTTTTTTTAAAAAGATCATTTTCGCCCTGAAGCTACCAACGCTCTTAAAATTTTAATTTATTTTTTACTATGTAAGTAAGGTTTATGCTGCAAATTTGTAAAAAGTTGTGAACTGACGTTCGCATTCGTATTATCGTAATTCGAATTCGAATTCGCAAAATCGAACCCCGAACCGGAAGGCAAACAAACACCAGTTGACAGCATACAACCCATTTTATTAATTAGAGTAACCAGTCATTATATTCTTCCTTAAAATTTTCAAAAACATGCATTGCCTTATCATCATCTTCTGATAAAAGGCGTGAACCGACGTACACAACCGTATCATCGAAATTCGAAACCGAAAACGCAAAATCGAACCCCGAACCGGAAAGCAAAACTCGTGCAACTGGAAAATGTTTTAATTGATTACGATTAGTATAATCAACTTTAAAACCTTTATTTACTGCTTTAGTCCCTACCATCAATTTATAAGCAGCAATTAAAGGTTTTCTAAATTCTTCAAGGATATTATCTACACCTGGAAGCTGAGTAGCATCTATATTTTCAGATTCGCAAGCTTCTTTAAACCCTTTTATTTTTTTGTAATCAAATTCTTTGTTATCGTCTGATTTATTTTCTTTTGTTGACATATTTTTGTTTTTTACGATTTATAAATGTTTCAAATTTCTTTAAATACTGCTGTCCCATAAAATCACAAATTTCTTTACTTGCGTAAGAAAGGCGTGAGCCGACAAGCGTGTACGAAGCACCGTAGATCGAATCCGAATACGCAAAACCGAACCCCGCACCGGAAGTTTTAAATATAGGTTCCCATCTTTTTTGATTAGGATTAAAAATATCAACTTCCCAATCACCATTTACAACTTTAGTAATATGATTCAACTCTTTTAATGAAACGATATAAGTAGGATCAGTCTCATAAATTTTGTCTTCATCATCAACAGGACGCTTTTCACAAGCAATTTCATAACTGATTATTTCTTTATAATCTTTTAGTAAGAAAAAATCCTTACCAAATTGTTCTTCTAATTCCTTCTTCAACCATTCCGGCGCTTCAGGATAAAGCCTTTTAGCTTTTTTGTCATCAATTTTTACTTCCATTTGTTTTATTATTATTTTAATTATTAAATATATCGGTAAAATACCGATGTGTTAATTCTTTACAGATAATTTCATTTTACTTTCTAAATAGAACTCAGTTAATTTCTCAACCCTTTTTTCCCAACCATTTTTCCTAACAATGATATCAATCAATTTCTCAAAATTCTTATTGATAAAATAGGCTAATTGCCTTTCTGAATATTTGTAATCATTAAATTCCCTTTTTAAATCTTCAGCCTCACAAATCCTAACTGGATCCAACATTTTACTACAATCATGTTTCAAAGTAAAATCCCTTTGGTTAATAATAGAACCAGTCAATTTCAAAGCCTCATTATAAAATTCAGTCATAGCATTATTTATTTAGTTATTTCCAATTCACATTCCAAATAATTAATTCTCGATTTACATCTTTTATACATAAAGTCATCTTCAATAGGAAATATGCTATCCCATTC
>CAZNRQ010000450.1:0-3353 GCA_964574845.1 uncultured Bacteroidales bacterium | reverse complement strand
GAACTGGGGTATTCAGGAATTCGGAAATGATTTTCAAAGAGACAAATATCTCAGACCACTGGCCAGCGGTCAAAAACTCGGTGCTTTCCTCTTATCCGAGCCTGAAGCCGGTTCCGATGCCACTTCTCAGAGAACTACCGCCGAAGATAAAGGAGATTATTATTTGGTCAACGGCACCAAGAACTGGATCACCAATGCCAATTGTGCTTTTACTTATATCGTCATTTGCCAGACCAATCCCGAAAAGAAACACAAAGGAATCAATGCCCTGATCGTGGATAAAAACACTCCCGGCATCACCCTCGGACCTCACGAAAACAAAATGGGGATGCGTGGTTCCGATACTCATTCAGTCATGTTCAACGATGTAAAAGTTCCTAAAGAGAACCGCATTGGCGACGATGGTTTTGGTTTTTCATTTGCCATGAAAACCCTTGATGGCGGACGCATCGGTATTGCTTCACAGGCATTAGGTATAGCTTCCGGTGCTTTCGAACGTGCCCTGAAATATTCCAGAGAAAGAAAAGCTTTCGGTACCGAGATTTTCAACCATCAGGCAGTAGCTTTTAAACTGGCTGATATGGCAGTGAAAATTGAGAACGGTCGCAACCTTTGCCTGAAATCAGCCTGGCTGAAAGATCAGCATCTTCCTTACGGAATTGCCAGTGCTATGGCAAAACAATATTGTGCCGATATGGCCATGGAAGTTACTACCGAAGCCGTTCAGATTCACGGCGGTTACGGCTATGTGAAAGAATATCATGTAGAGCGATTGATGCGCGAAGCCAAATTGACACAAATCTATGAAGGTACTTCAGAAGTGCAAAAAATTGTAATTTCGCGCTCGCTTTTAAAATAAGAACCCGGGTGACTCCTAAATTCAATCATAAAATTGTTCTTTGGACTCCGTCCGCCGCGGCGGATTCGGTCTTCGGACTTCGGTCTCCGGTCTTCCAACTTCTTAAAAAATTAATTAAAAACAATCTTAAAAATGAAAGTCTTAATTTGTATAAGTAATGTCCCTGACACTACCACCAAGATCAAATTTGTAAACAACAATACATCTTTTGATAACACCGGAGTGCAGTGGATCATCAACCCCTGGGACGAACTGGCGCTGACCAGAATGCTCGATATCAAAGATGCCCAGGCAGGAAGTATCGAAAGTGTAACTGTGATCAATGTAGGTCAGATGGACACCGAGCCTACCATCCGTAAAGCTTTGGCTATTGGTGCCGACAGGGCCATTCGCGTGAATGCCGAACCCAAAGACACTTATTTCGTGGCTTGCCAGATCGCTGATGCGGTGGCTAAAGAACCCTTCGATGTAGTGCTCTGCGGTATTGAGTCCAGCGATTACAACGGTTCTGCACTCGGCGGTATGCTTTCCGAGATGCTGGGTTGGCCTTCCGTTTCGGCTATCTCACATCTGGATGTGACCAACGGACAGGTGGAACTGAAAAGAGAAATCGACGGCGGACAGGAAACGGTGTCGACACAACTACCGTTTATTGGTATTGTTCAGAAAGGTATCGCCAAAGACCCACGCATTCCTAATATGCGCGGTATCATGATGGCCAAGACCAAACCCCTTCAGGTGGTCGAAGCTGTGGTTGTGGAACCTTTGACGGAGTTTGTCGGATTCGAAATGCCAAAACCCAAAGCAGCCTGCAAAAAGATAGACCCCGAGAACGTGAAAGAATTGGTGAACCTGCTACATAACGAGGCCAAGTTAATTTAATAGGCTGATAGGCTGTAGACTTTTAGACTTTAGGAAATGAGAGATCATAATAAACTTACTGCTTTCAAACTTGCTGATGATTTGGTGATTCATACTTACAGGGTTACAGCAAAGTTTCCTAAAGAAGAATTATTTGGATTAACTTCACAAATGAGAAGAGCAGCGGCATCGGCTCCAACAAATATTGTTGAAGGATGTGCTCGTGAAAGTGAGGCCAATTACCTGAATTTTCTAGATATTGCTTATGGCTCATTAAAGGAGTTGCATTATCAATATACTATAGCCGTCAGATTGGATTATATCGAACAAAAAGAATTTGAAAATTGCGAATTAAAATTAATTGAAACAGAAAAAGTGCTAGCTGCCTTGATAAGGTCATTACGGAAGAAAAGACCCCCTAATACCTAAAAGTCAATAAGCCTAAAGCCTAATAGTCAAAAAGTCTAAAGTCTAAACACCTAAAAATTAAAAAATATGTCAGTACTAGTCTATACAGAAAACTGGGACGGAAAGTTCAAGAAACTTTCTTTCGAGTTGATATCATATGCCCGCGAGATCGCCAACAAACTGGGAACTTCCGTAGTGGCCCTGTCCATTGGTAACGTGAGCGACGAAGAATTAAAAACTTTGGGAACCTATGGTGCTTCAAAAGTGTTGAATTGCCATAACGAAAACCTGAAATGGTTGGACAACCTGTCTTACACATCTGTAATTGCTCAGGCGGTGGCCAAAGAAAATGCCAACGTCATCATTTTTGCCCACAATAATTCAGGTAAAGCAATTGCCCCACGCCTGTCGGTTCGTTTGAAAGCCGGTTTGGCAACAGGTGCTGCAGCCATTCCTACCAGCCTCGATCCTTTTACTATTACAAAGAAGGTTTATACCTCCAAGGCTTTGGGAAATATTGTGATCAAAACTCCTGTTCGCATCATTACTCTTCTGCAGAATGCTTTTGGTTTGGTGGAATCTTATGCAGATTGCGCCATCGAAGCCTTCAATCCTGAAGTGAATTGCGCCGAACTGAAAACCTCCGTGAAAGAAGTAAATAAGGTTACCGGAAAGATTCTGCTCACCGATGCCGAAATTGTAGTTTCTGGCGGCCGTGGTATGAAAGGTCCTGAAAACTGGGGTTTGATTGAAGATCTGGCCGGACTCCTGGGAGCCGGTACAGCCTGTTCGCGTCCTGTTTCCGACGAAGGCTGGAGACCTCACGATGAGCATACCGGACAAACCGGAAAAGTGATCGCTCCCAATCTCTATTTTGCCTGTGGTATTTCAGGTGCTATACAGCATTTGGGTGGTATCAGCGGATCGAAATGCATAGTTGCCATCAACAAAGATCCCGATGCTCCTATCTTCGAAGCTGCCGACTACGGCATTGTGGGCGATGTCCTAAAGGTTCTTCCCGAACTCATCACCGCAGTAAAAGAACTGAAGAACAGTTAAAATAACTCTGAAAAAAAGAAAGGGGCTACATGTTTTCATGCAGCCCCTTTCTTTTTCCTAAAGTCTAAATGCCTAAAGCCTTTTCCACCAACTCCGCAATATCCAGATTATATATCTCCTCCTCCTTATTCTTATACTTCAACCCATCCGTCAGCATCGTCATGCA
>CAZNRQ010000449.1:0-3354 GCA_964574845.1 uncultured Bacteroidales bacterium | reverse complement strand
GGGGTAATGTAATTAAATTTGTACAGGAATATGAAAAAATAAGTTTCCCTGAAGCTGCTAAAAAAGTAGCTGCTAAATATAATATTATTGTAACTGAAACCGGAGGCAAATCGGAGGCTGATACTAAAGAAAAGCTTGCTGAATATGCAGCCAGGGAAAGTATTAAAAATGTCACGAAATGGGCTTCAGGTTATTTTAGTTCTAATGTGAAAGAAGAAGCTGCAGCAAACTATTTTATTAAAAGAGAACTATCAGATGATGTAATTGAAGAATTTAAATTAGGATATGCAATTGCTGACTGGAGTGGGATCTTAAATAATGCTACAAGAAATGGTTTTAATCAGGATATCTTAATAAAAGCCGGTTTAATAAAAAAGGGTGATCGGAATAGTTTTGATTATTTTAGAAATAGAATAATATTCCCATTCTTTGATGTGATGGGGAATGTGATCGGTTTTACCGGCAGAGATATTTCGGATGTTAAAGATACTGCAAAATATTTGAATTCACCAGATACTATTATATTTAATAAGGGTAGTATTCTTTATGGCCTATACCAAGCTAAAAAGAGTATTCAGGATAATGATAGTGTGTATTTGGTTGAAGGGAATATAGATGTTCTTCGCTTTTATAGAATGAATATTAAAAATACAGTTGCCAATTCCGGCACTGCATTAACTAAAGCCCAATGCCAATTAATTAAAAGATTTACAAATAATGTTACCATTGTATATGATGGCGATAAAGCCGGAATAAAAGCCACATTTAAGAATATAGATATCATTCTTGAAAATGGTTTGAATGTTCGTGCTGTAATGTTGCCGGAAGGTGAGGATCCTGATTCATTCGGAAGAAAATTACAAATTACGAATTACGAATTACGAGATAAATCATTAAAAAATGAAATAGATCCTAATATAAAATTAAAGAAATGGCTTGATAAACATGAGAAGGATTTCATTGAATTAAAATTTGATATTTTAAATGAAGATACTGATAATACTACTAAAAAGGTAACAATAGCTAAAGAAATATTACATTCTATTTCTTTGATCCCGGATGATTTTACCAGGAATGAATATAAGAAAAAATGTATCAACAAATTTAAGTTAGATCAATCGGATATTGATAACTTTTTTAAGCAAAAAAAGAATCTTCCGGAGAAACCTGCAGATTCTAAAAATGGATGGATAGGCTTGGAAACTGCCACTGATGCTATAAAAGAAAAGGAAGAATGTCTTATTACGCTTGATTATGATACTATGATTAAGTTAATTTGTGAAGGCTGCGAAAATATTATATATCATACAGGTAAAATAGAGGAATTGCACCTTCAGGAGTTAAATAAAATTACTCAGAATATTGTATTAATAGATAAAATTACAATAAGTGACATTGAAAATGAAAGCAAAATTATACAACTTGGTAAGCGACTATTTAAATATAGAATAAATGTAAAAATATTTGAAGAATATGAAAATGCAAAAGGTTTTATAGATGCTAGATATTTTTCATTTCTTGATTTTTATGTGAAAATTTCATCTGAATATATAAATAAAAATAAAGGTGATAATTTAATACGTAAAAATCAATACGAAGGTATTTGTGATTTATTGTCATTTGCTGATAATACTATTATAAGTGTTTCTACATCATACATTGCAAAGCAATTAGAATTAAAAGAATCTGCTTTTACTAAAATATTGCAGCCTTATCTTGAAAAAAGAAAGACTAAAGTAAAAATGCAAACTGAAGGATTGGTAAGTGAAGGCGAAATTCTTCAGTTTGATCCGGAACGATTACCTGCTTATGTTGATCAGGAAAAATTTAGAAGATATGGTTTCTTTGCTGCTCAAAATTCAAAAGGTTTGAAGGTTGCATACGTATTTAGAACTGATCAAGGAGGGCTGATGACTGTAGGTAACTTTTATATGGAACCTCTTTTTCATGTATTCCACAATGATCCTGTCAAAAATAAGAGAATAGTACAGATAAATAACGGTGTACAGAATAAACAGTTTTACATGGAGCTTTCATCAGATGCACTAGTAGATTTTAATATGTTTAAAAAAAGTCTAATTCGTCTTGGTGGAAATGTGTTCAGCAAAGGAAAGGCTACTCATTTTGAAATGATAGTAGATGCCACTTCAAACAGCTTTCCAACCTGTTATGAATTGAATACTTTTGGCCAACAGCATGAAGGTTTTTTTGCTTTTACTAATGCTATATTCAGTGAGGGTGTAATAAAGTATGTAGATGAATTTGGATTGGTTGAACATGATAAAGTGAATTATTATTCACCTGCTTTTAGTAAAATTTATAGTAGCCAAAGAAAAGATGATGATAAATATGAACAGGATCGTTTTTTTGTATTTAAAGAAAATAATGATACTGACTTTATGACATGGGCTAAATTGATGAATGATGTATATGCTGCTAATGATAATGGTAAATGGGCTTTAATAATGGCAATTCTCAGTGCATTTAGAAGTGTAATTTATCCGATCGATCGTTTGTTTACTTCCTTATTTTTTACAGGTCCTACCGGCTCGGGTAAGTCACAAATTGCAATAAGTATAAGATCTTTATTTATGCATCCTAATGCTTCATTATTTAATTTAAATTCAGGTACCGATGCCGCTTTATCAACTACATTTGAAAGATATACTGACGTACCAATTATTCTTGAAGAATATAATGATTATGGCATTTCGGACAATAAATTTCAGATGCTTAAAGCTGCTATTTATGATGGCGAAGGAAGAACTAAGCGTAAAGATGCTACCAGCAAAGATCTTGATATTTCGAAAATAAATGGAGCTCCTATAATATTGGGACAGGAACGTCCAGAGCGTGATGATGGAGCATTAGCAAACAGGTGTGTTTTGAAATATGTACCTAAAAAATTGGAATGGACTGACGAAGAAGTGAAATTATTCCAGGATCTAAAGAAAAGACAGAATAATGGATTAACAAATATATTAATAGAGGTATTAAGAATTCGACCAGTAATTATTGAGCATTTTACTAAAACACAAAGATTATGCTACAAAGAGCTAAAGGTTATTTTTATAGATAAAGGTATAAATGATGATATTCGTGTAACTAATACCGTATCATTATTTATAACAATGGTGAAAGTATTAGAAACATATGCTCCACATCTGGAACTACCTTTTACTTATGAAGAGTTTTTTAAGTTAGCTCAGGAGCAAGTTATAGAGCAATCAGAACAAATACAATCTACTAACAGATTGTCAGGTTTCTTTGAATCGATTGAGATTTTAATGAATAGAGATAAAGTTCTTATGGGTAGAGATTTTAAATTTGAAATTACTAATAAGATTACTATAA
>CAZNRQ010000448.1:0-3372 GCA_964574845.1 uncultured Bacteroidales bacterium | reverse complement strand
ATAAGCATCAGTGCAGCCACCACCTCGGCAGCTGGGAGTATGAGTGCACTCGATAAAACAAAACTCGATGGCATTGACGCAAGTGCAAACAATTACACCCACCCCACTGGCGACGGCAATCTGCATGTTCCTGCAACAAGCACTACCAATAGCGGTAAAGTGTTAACAGCCGGAGCAACAGCCGGTTCGTTAAGCTGGAATGCACTTACCAGCAGCCAGTGGACAACCACCGGTAGCAATATATATTACAATACAGGCAACGTCGGTATTGGAACATCTGCAGCCTCTAGTAATTTGACTGTAAATGGAGCAACTGGTTGTCAAATTCAACTGCAATCTGCCGGAGTTACCAAAGGTTATTTTTGGTGGCAATCAGAAGGATATTTAGCTGTAGGGCCAGGTAGTGAAAGCAATTCTATTATTTTTAAAGACAACAACGTTGGTATTGGAACAGCTACGCCAGCTTCAAAACTCGATATTGCTGATGTAACTAATTTCAATGGCAATGCGGTTACCATATCAAAAACAGGTGCAGTTACCGGAAACAGTTATGGATTAAATGTTACAACAAGCGGAGGTACTGTCTGGAGCGAAGGAATTCTGGCTCGAGCTAATGGCACTGGGTCAAATAATGTTGGTGTGTTAACGTTTTCAGACGGTGCTGCAACTACAAATTACGGGCTCAAATCATCAGCATCTAATGGAACAACAACAAATTATGGGATTTATTCTGAAGCAACAGGAAGTACAGGTTCAACAGCTAATTATGGCGGATTTTTCGATAACACTGCAACCAGTGGTACTAAATATGGAGTTGTGGGCAGGGCTACTGGAAGTTCTGCAGGGATTAGTTATGGTGGACAGTTTGCGGCAAGTGGCAGTAGCACGGCCAACTATGGAGTATATGGAATCGCTTCCGGGGCAACCGGAACTACCAGCAGAGGCGGAGTTTTTATAAACAGCGCAACAGCAGCAATTACCAAGTATGGTACTTATAGCGAAGCCACCGGAGCCAACGGCACCAATATTGGCGGGTATTTCAAAGCAAGTGGCGGAGCTACCAATTATGGACTTATTGTGGATGGCGGCAACGTGGGCATCGGAACAACTACGCCGGCTTATAAATTAGATGTATTTGCAAATGTAAATGCTACTTATGCAGCACAGATTATGAATAATTCATCTGCGGGTTCCGGTCTCTCAGTTATTGCAGGTGGCAATCCGGGTAACGGAAGTAATAAATTACTTAGTCTGAAAGATGGTGGCAGTAATGAAAAATTTACGGTGTTGGATAACGGCAACGTGGGCATCGGAACAACTTCACCCACCAATATGCTGACTATAAATGGCAGTGCTACTTCTCAGGCCAACGTCCAATTGCAATATGATGGTGTTACCAAAGGCTATTTGTGGTACGATAGTGGATCCGATTTTATTGGTGTTGGACGTGGTTCAGCCGCTAATTCTATTACACTCAGAACGAATCAACTTAATTATAACAGCGCTTATTGTACAGGTACCACCTGGGTGGATGCTTCCGATGCCCGCCTCAAACGCGATATAGAACCCATGACTAACTACGGGCTCAGCACCGTAATGCAGCTAAAACCGGTAACTTACTATTTTAAAGCCGACAAAACCAATCACCCCGAAGTTGGCTTTATAGCACAGGAAATGCTAAAAATTGTTCCCGAAGTCGTATTTGGTACCGAAGGCGATATCAGCAAAAACGAAACCCTGGGTTTAAGTTATGGGAACCTGGTTCCTGTGCTTACCAAAGCCATTCAGGAACAGCAGGCCGAAATTGAAGCGCTGAAAGCCGAAAATGCCGCTATGAAAGCAAAAGTGCTATCCATCGACAATCTGAAAGCCGAAAACATAAGTATGAAAGCAGATCTGGAAGCCCTGAAAAGCGCGGTTTACGGCAGTGCTCAAACCAAATAAGAAGAATACAGACCTTTAAAACCATATACCATGAAAAAACTGACTTTAACTCTGATTGCACTTGTCATTTGCTTGTCAGCCACCCTGGCCCAAAGCGTTGGTATCAATGCTACTGGTGACGCACCAAACGGAAGCGCCATGCTCGACGTAAGTTCAACCACCAGAGGCTTTTTAGCCCCACGTATGACAGCGGCTCAAATAGCAGCCATCACTTCACCCGCCACCGGTCTATTAATTTACCAAACAGATGGAACAGCCGGTTACTATTACAATAGTGGAACTACAGGCTCGCCGGTTTGGACAAAATTTATAATTACAGCAGCCGATGGCTCCGAAACTAAAGTAACCGCAGGAACTAACGTAACTGTAACAGGAGCAGGAACAACAGCAAGCCCATACATAATAAACTCAACAGCTGGCGGCAGCGGTACTCACTACCTTGGCGAAGAATACCTTGGTGGTATTATTTTTTATCTATATACCGACAATACCGGTACACAAAAAGGTTTAATAGTTTCAAAAACCGAAACAACAACTGCCACGTGGAGCGGTAGTTCTCTTGTAGGTGCTGATAGAACAGAAGACGGTACTTACAATATGACTTTAATGCCAACAGGTACAGGCACAGCACGCACTTGGGTTGAAACACTTGGTGCAGGTTGGTATTTACCTTCTGTTGATGAACTTAGTATTTTGTGGCACAGCCGTTTTCATGTAACAATTCAAGCGCAAGCGGGCTTACTTTATTATCAACCACAGCTTACTATTGGAGTAGTACCGAGTATAATGCTACGGGCGCATTCGGCTTCGATGTCGCCTACGGCTACGCAGGCATCTACAATAAGACAGGTACTTATAGTGTTCGTGCCGTTCGGGCTTTTTAAACTTGCATTTACCGAAGAATTTAAATTTAAAAAATGTATAAAAAATAAAAAAAATAAATATGAAAAAACTAATTCTGATTCTAACGCTATTTTTGGCTTGCACAGCAGTGTATAGCCAAAGTTTTTCGCTGCAACTGATTGCTTCTTCAGGCGGACAAACTGACAATAGCACCTATAAGACCTCGTGGTCGATAGGAGAAGCAATAACAGAAACCGGCACAGTGGCGGGCAATATAACCCTCACCCAGGGTTTTCAGCAGGAAGACTATTGCATACCCCCTGTTATCAGCGGTCAGGCCACAGATGCACAAACACAATGTTTGGGCGGAACGTTCGCAGCCATAATGGTAACAGCTACCGGAACCGATATCAGCTATCAGTGGTATAGCAATACCAACAATAGCAACAGCGGGGGCAACTCGTTGGGTACTGATAACGGTGCCAATACAGACACATATACCCCCCAGACAAGCACTGCAGGTACATTGTATTATTATTGTGTGGCAACCAACATCTGCGGAACTGCCAGCAGTGAAGTATCGGG
>CAZNRQ010000447.1:0-3375 GCA_964574845.1 uncultured Bacteroidales bacterium | reverse complement strand
CAGTCAGCTCGCCCTTCGTCAGCAGCTCAATCAGAACAAAAAGGCCGAAGACCGCAAAAAAGAACTTCTCGAATTCATCGCCCGTTTCAGCGCCAATGCTTCCAAATCCAAGCAAACCACCAGTCGCAAAAAGATGATAGAAAAGCTCAACATCGAAGAAATCAAGCCTTCCACCCGCAAATATCCCGGCATCATTTTCACCCCGGCCCGCGAACCCGGCAACAACATTCTCGAGGTCACCAACCTCACCAAAAGCGTCGAAGGCACCCTGCTCTTCAAAGATCTCTCCTTCACCATACAGAAAGACGAAAAGATCATACTCCTTTCGCGCGATTCACGCGCCATGACTTATCTCTTCGAAATCCTCAAAGGCCATATTCCGCAAGACAGCGGCACCTTCACTTGGGGCCAAACCATCACCAAAGCCTATCTGCCTCTCGAAAACGAACACCTCTTCCAGAAACCCATCACCCTCATCGACTGGCTGGCACAATTCTCCACCGATACCACCGAAAACTACCTTCGCGGCTTTCTCGGCAAAATGCTCTTCTCCGGCGAAGAGATCTACAAAAAAGCCAACGTCCTTTCCGGCGGCGAAAAGGTGCGCTGCATGATAGCCCGCATGATGCTGCGCAACGCCAACATCATGATGCTCGACGCCCCCACCAACCATCTCGACCTCGAATCCATACAGGCATTCAACAACACCCTCATCAAATTCAAGGGCAACATCCTCATGTCCTCCCACGACCACGAGTTCATACAAACCGTCTGCAACCGCGTCATCGAGATGGGCCCCTGCGGCATGATAGACAAAAAGACCGAGTACGACGACTACATCTCCGACGAAAAACTGAAAGCACAGCGCGACCGCCTCTACAATTCATAAATCTTAAATCATAAATCTTAAATCAAAAATCTCAATTCTCAATTCTTAAATCTAAAATCTTAAATTTTCAGGGCGCCTCCCCTGCGGGGCCGGGCTGTCCGTTCATAGTCCTCGGTCCGCTTGCCTGCCGTTGTGCGAAGTTTGTAACTTCGCACCATCCTTTTTGCCTAAATACTATCTTCAGGTCAGCGGCCCTGTGGGCTATCCACTTCCATCCCTGGCGCCGCGTGCCAACTTCCTGCCAAATTTTTACATACTGCCTCGCGTCCAAACATCCCATCCTGCCTCAATTCATTATTCCCTGCCTCGCGCACAATCGTCCCAACGGTCCCATCGGTCACACAACACTTCTGTCCTTCCCTCAACACCCTCTCCTAATGTCCAACAGTCGCCGGATGTTTACTAACCGTCTCCGGATACTTGCCATCTGACACCGGAGCCATTTTATTAGACTACGGAGGCTTTCAAACAGGCTCCGGATGCCTGTTAATTGGTACCGGATGTTTACCAACAGATTCCGTATGCCTACCAATAGGCTACGGATGTCTACCAATAGACTCCGGAGGCTTTCCAATAGGCTTCGGAGGCATTTCAACAGGCTCCGGATGATTACAAACAGGCTCTTTTTTTAATGTTCTGCACTTATTTATAGCATTTTAGCATTTTCCCTGTTTTATGTGTGTTTACCACCATAAATTCCCTGATTTTTACCAAATTTACTTCCTCATTTATCCCAACTTTAGGCCCTCAAAACCTAAGGCCCTCTCCACTTCCCCTTTACTAACAACCACCCTTTTATAACTCACCTAAATTTTTTTTCGCGAGGCTTATATCTTTTGTATATTTGCCTGTAGCAAAACACAATTGCATATGGCAAAAACTCAGGACCTCAAGAATTTCGATTTTGGTAACTCTACCGATATAGGCTTAGTTCGCAGCGAGAACGAAGATTATATGGGCTATTTCGAATGTATCAACGGCCATGTTTTCCTGGTCTGCGATGGTATGGGCGGACACAGGGGCGGGGCCACGGCCTCGCGCACAGCCGTGGAAAACATACGCGCTTATCTGGAAAACCATTATTTCGATATGCCCGAAGATGCCCTGAAAGCCTCTATTGAGTTTGCCAATTCGGTGGTGTTCAAAAAATCCAAGTCCGATCCCGAGCTGGCCGGAATGGGCACTACCATTGTGATGATCATTGTTCGTTACGACAAGGTGTATTATGCTCATGTGGGCGACAGCCGCATCTACATTCAATCGGGAAGCAAACTGTATCCCCTGACCCGCGATCATTCGCTGGTGCAGGAGATGGTGGATAAAGGCACCATTACCCCGGAAGAGGCACTGGACCATCCCGAAAAGAATATTATCACCCGTGTTTTGGGCATAGGCCCTGATGTGGACGTAGAAACCGGCCGCAGCTTTGCCATGCCCGCCAACGACGATATCATAGTGCTTTGTTCCGACGGGTTGACGGGTATGGTGAGCGATATGGAGATAGAAAATGTGTTGAACGAGAACATTTCGGTGCAGCACAAAGCCATGAAACTTACGCAACTGGCCAACGACAACGGAGGCACCGACAACATCACCGTTCAGTTGATATTGTTCTATAATGTAGCCAATAAGAAGTCGAAGTTTACGGATGTGAGCGGCAAACTCACCGAGGTGAAAGCCGAGAAAAAGGACAGAACTATAGTAGACAGTGAGCCTTATGAACCTAAACCCAAAAAAGAGAAAAAACCTTTCACCATGGGAAATAAAATAAACATCAGCGCTTTGTGGATGAAGCGGATCAAAGTGGCTGCCATATCATTGGGCGTGCTTTTGCTGGCTTATATCATCTGGGATATGTTCATCCGCCAGGGAGTGACCACCCCTATGGCCAGTGACCAAAAGGTGGTTGTGACCGATTCGGTGAAGAAACCCGCGGCCGACAGCGTGGCGAAAAAAGAAACCGTGGTGGCCAAAACAGATACCAACTGGATCAGTTATTCGGTGAAGAAAGGGGAGGTGTTGGGCAAGATATCCAGTAAGTTTGGCATTCCGGTGGCTTTCATCAAGCTGAAGAACAAGCTGAAGAACGACAACATAGGCGAAAACCAAAAGCTGATGATACCCATCAAAGCCGATCACACGGTGGCTCAGGGTGAGAATGCTGATGTGATTGCCAAAAAATATAATGTCCCCAAGGCTTCCATACTCAAGGCCAACGATATTAAGGACGAAAAGACACTTAAGGCGGGCAGGGACCTGGTGATACCTTTCAAATAATGAAGCATGGCTGCCGCAAAAGCTAAGCAACATAAGAAGCCGCCTGTTACGAGCATAAACAAGGGCCCTGTGCCGGAAGCTGCCGTGAAAAGTAAAACGACTGCTTTGCCTGAGAAGTACCTGAAATGGATGGTGTTTGTTTTTGCCTTCCTGCTGTATGCTGATACCCTCGACCTGAAATATACCCTGGACGATTCGCTGATGATCAC
>CAZNRQ010000446.1:0-3387 GCA_964574845.1 uncultured Bacteroidales bacterium | reverse complement strand
AACGGTTCAGGGCTGGATTTATGGCATAGGCATCTTCAGAAGCACCAACATTGTAACGGGGAATAACATACATGATCTTACCATCGCCAATGCAAACACTTCATCAGGCCCGGTGCCCAACGACTGGCGAACCCCTTCCCTATCTGCAGGTGGAATCGTTGTTTCGGTTCCCGGCAACCCCGCGCAGACCATCACGGCCAACAAGATTTACAACATTTCCAACACATATGCCTCATTTACCGGTTCAGTGGCAGGAGTATACTATTGGGGAGAAAACACAACGGGTTTGATAGAAAAGAATTTTATTCACGATCTTAGTGTAAGTGCATCAAGTTCGGCTACCATTCACGGAATTAAAATCGCTATAGGTACCACCACCTGTGCAAACAATGTCATCACCCTGGGCGGCAATACCTCCACAAGTCTCTATGGCATTTACGAAGCCGGGGTACCCTATCAAAACAGCAGCATTTATTACAACACCGTTTATCTTGGCGGTTCTCCTGCTTCAGGCTCTTTGAACTCTGCCTGCCTCTATAATGCAGGGGCCATCAGCACCCGTGATTTCCGCAATAACATCTTCCACAATGCCCGCTCCAACAACGGTGCAACCGGAAAGCATTATGCTATGTTCATTTTATATCCCGGTGGAAACTTCAACTGCGATAACAATGATTATTGGGCCACCGGTTCGGGCGGCCAGACAGGATATTATGGAGCAGACAAGTCATCACTTCCCTTAGTAACCGGAGTTACAGGCAACGATGACAACAGTCTGGCTTTATCTGCCGGTTTTGCTAATCAGGGCGGAATCACCGAAAGCAGCTATTATCCCTCCTTTTGCCTTCCGGCAGCGACAGGCACCGGGGTCACCAGCGATTATGAAGGCACATTGCGTACCGCTTCGCCCGAAATGGGAGCATTCGAAATGGCTTTATGCGACAATCCCTCTTCAGCAGGCAGTGTGACCCCTTCGCAAAGCATCTGCGAAGGAATTACTCCCACATCACTAAACAGTTCTTCTCCTGCTTCAGGATATTCTGATAACGTAGAGTACAAGTGGCAATCGTCGACCACCAGCGCCACAGCCGGTTTTTCCGACATTGCTTCAAGCAACTCATTAACTTATGCCCCCGGACTATTGAACACAACCACCTGGTTCAGAAGACTGGCACGCGCCAGTTGCCGTCCTAACTGGACAGGAGCAGCAACATCGAACGTAATTGAAATTACGGTAAACCCCATTCCTCAAGCACCTACAGGGTCCTCAATTCAGTATTTCTGTACTGGCGTTAAGGTGGCCGATCTTCAGGCAAGCGGTTCAGGCATTCAATGGTATGCCGCTGATGCAGGAGGCACTCCTTTATCAACAAATACAGCTTTGGTAAACGGGAATCATTACTATGCGAGCCAGACCCTGACAGGATGCGAAAGCAACACCAGGCTGGATGTAACCGCATTCATTGGAACAGGAATTACACTCACCAATCCTATGGTACTCAATGTCAATGGATGGAATTACGAGTACTTACTTTACAGCGCTACTAGCGGCAATCCCGATCAATACAGCATTGATTTTAGTTCTGTGGCCAACTCGGCAGGATTTACCGATGTAACGAATGCGGTTTTGACGCCAGGATATATAACTATCTCCATTCCCAATGGAGCCTCAGGATGCTATTCTGCTATACTAAAGGTCAGAAACAGCATTAGTGGCTGTATTAGCACATCTTATCCAATTATCATTAATGTGGCAACTCCTTTGCAAACCACTTTTAATACTACTCAGGACATAGGAACAACAATACAACTCGACTGGACCCCAACTGCAGGTGCCATTAGCTATGCTTTACAATATAGGGTTCCTTACGGATTGTGGATTGGGATGCCCGCTTACACCAATAGTGCAAAAATATCCAATCTGATCCCAGGGACCTACTATGAATACAGGCTTATTACTTATAAAAACACTTTTTTCTCTGTCAGTCAGGTTAGCAATTTTTCAACGAGCGAAATAACATTTACTAAAAGTCTGGATATTGGAACCACATGTCAGATTGATTGGAATGATCTCTCCTCATGGGCTTCACATTATTCAATTCAGTACAGACCTATGGGTTCATCCACATGGATAGGAAGTCCTGCCTATACAAGCTTTTACAAAGCAACCAACCTCAACCCTGAAACTACCTATGAATGCAGGGTTCAAGTGTATAAAAACGGTACATTGTGGGGAATCTCTCAATTAGGGTATTTTACAACCGGAAAAGTTAATTTCACTTCAAGCAAGGATATTGGCACAACAATTTTACTTTCATGGGACAGCTTTTCATCATGGGCTGGATTATACACAGTGCATTATCGAAAACTCAACACAACCAACTGGACAGGAGTATCATCTGTTACCAATCAATTAAAGATAACAAACCTAATTCCGGATAGCGACTATGAGTTCAAAGTTCGTATATATAAACACTTTGGACCGGGGTTGACACTATGGGGGATTTCCCAAACAGCAATCATCCGAACAGGGAAAGTCGATTTTACAACAATTACAGATAATGGTAATTCCATTGAAATTGGCTGGCCTTCCAACTCTCCATGGGCCAATTATTACACCCTGCAATATAGCTTGCCTTCATTAACAACATGGGTCAATGCTTTAGGAACTTCAGGCAACACATCCATTATTTCTCCGGTTCTTCAGGGGCAGGATTATTATGTTAGACTTTGGGTGTATTCAGAAAATTCACTATGGGGAATAACTCAGGAACAAAAAGTAAGCAGGATGTCTTCTTCGGGCAAAGAACTTTCCATTTTTGAAGATAATGACTCTAAAACGCCATTAGGATTTAACCTATACCCAAATCCTTTCGTTGATCAACTTAATTTTGAAATAGAATCGGCTGAAACATCTATCTGTGACTGGACAATAACTGACATGACAGGAAGAACTATTTTGAAAGGAAGAGAGGCTTTATCACAAGGACAAAATACTTTACAAATTGATGGTTCTTTGTTGGCAAAAGGAATTTATTTGCTTAATTCAATGATAGATAACGAAAAGCATGAGTTCAGATTAATAAAGGAATAGCTAAGGTGAATTCGTCTAAAATATAATCCTGTACTGCGGAATGATCATCCTCCCCAACTGATAGGTGAAATAAGTTTCCCCCGTCTTACGGTTAAAGGTTTGGTTAAACACATTCTTCTGGTTAAAGATATTGGTGATCTCCACCGACCATTCTATGGTCACCCGTTTGCCGTTCATCTTGTAGGCCAGTTTCAGGTCGGTGCGCATATAATCCTTAAACTTCTCCGAATACGCAAGGTTGTCAATATAAATATTCCTTTGCGCGGCCAGCGAAGCAGCCTCGTCAATAGGTG
>CAZNRQ010000445.1:0-3392 GCA_964574845.1 uncultured Bacteroidales bacterium | reverse complement strand
CCAAATGGGGCAAGCCTTTTTCAATTTCTTTTATCGCCGTCTTATTTCAACAGCTCATTCACCTTATTATACAGTTCTTCTCCCCTGAGGTTTTTGGCAATAATTCGACCTTCTTTGTCTATCAGCACTGTGCAGGGAATGGCGCTCACATTGTAAATAGGCACAACAATCGATTGCCAGAACTTCACATCGCTCACCTGTGGCCACACCAGGTTTTTGGTTTTTATGGCATTGAGCCATGCCGAACGCGATTTATCCAACGAAACGCCTAATATCTCCAGGCCTTTCGGATGAAAGTCGTTGTATAATTTGATCACATTGGGCATCTCTTTCATACAGGGTCCGCACCACGAAGCCCAGAAATCAATCACCACATATTTGCCTTTGAACGAACTCAGGCTCACATTGGTGCCACTGCTGTCAGGCAGGGTAAAATCGGGAGCCATAGACCCTATGCGGGTTCGCTTGGCTGCACGTATTTTCGAATGCAGGTTCATGACAAAATAATTCGATGGGTATTTTGCGAAAAGCACCGTATCCATTTTTTCGTAAGTCTCCAGGTTGTCTTCCACCGGAAAAGCATCAGGCAGAAAAAGATTGGCCAGCGACGACGTATGGGTGAGCATAAACTCCTTCAGAGCTTCGGCTTTATTGAATTCTATCTTATTGTATTCGTCATTATAAATTTTCATCAGCGAGTCGCGTTTGGGGTTGGCCATGGCTTGATACGACAAACTGCTGATGCTATCCATTTTAAATTTCGAATCATCAATCAACCTCTGGTTCTTAAAAACATACATGGTTTCCTCGCTCCCTTTTATCTTCAGGTCTTTCATCAATTCTTTGGCATCGGTACTGATTTCCACCTCTTCGCCGGGTTTCAGAATCATCATAATAAAATTGTTTTTATCAAACTCCAACTTATAAAAATCTGCTCCTGCAATGTTCTGCTTGATGGAGAATTCGCCTGCGGGCGAAATAGTACTCTTGCCAAGCTCAGCCATATCTTGTTCAATTCTGATCAGTGTAGCTGTCGAAAAAGTATTATTACTTATTTTTCCATTTATGCTAACCTGATAGTTTAACTGCGAAAAAGCGCAAGTAACAGGAAGTAAAAACAGCAGTAAGGCGAAAAGGATATTTATATTTTTATTCATAATAGTAAGATTTACGATTCCAAAAAAGTTTATAAAAAAAATCAAAAACCCTAAAGCAAGGATTTTTGATTTTTAAAATGGATTATGGCCGAAAGTTAATTCAGTCCCAGTTCTTTTTTTACCATCGGTAAAATATCCTGAGTTGGGTCGCTATATAAAAGCACACCCAGTCCGGCATCAAAAATATAGGTGAATTGATTTTCTTTAGCTACTTTTTCAATAGCGGCTTTAGCTTTATCAATAATAGGTTTCAGCAGTTCGTTTTGTTTCTTTTCCAGATCGTCCTGTGCTGATTGTTGGAAAGCTTCGATGCGTGCCTGAATATCCTGAAGTTCTTTTTCTTTGGTTTGCTTGATCAGATCAGTATAATTATCCTTATTTGCTGAGTAATCATTATACTTGGTTTCAAGTTCGCCTTGCATTCCTTTTAATTGGGTTTCCAGCGTTTTCGAGTAGGCGGTGATTTTGGCTGTTGCTGAATCTCTGCCCGGCATCAATTTCAATAATTCATTTGAATCAATATGTCCGAATTTTTGTTTAACCTGTGCAAAAGATGCTGTGGTGAAAACCACTAAAAAAAGAATGATTACTACTTTACTTAAATTTTTCATATAAATTTTAATTGTTAAGGTTTTAAAATAATGAGTGCAAAGATACTAAATTTTATTATTGGTAAATCTGCTTATTTTTCTTTCTTGTCTTCGTTGTCCTCGTTATCGTTCTTGTCTTTTTTACCATTCTGAGTTTTTATGGCTCCCGGTTTATACCCAAGTTTATCGAGTACATCGTCACTTTTATCAAACTTTGAATTCGAATACAGCAAAGTAGTGCTTCCGGCTTTATCAAAAACCACGGCATAACCATTGGCATTAGCAATATCTTCGATAGCATTGGCCACTTTGTCCTGTATGGGTTTTACCAGCTCTTTTCTTTTTTTAAATAAATCACCATCTTTACCAAATCTTTTTTTCTGAAGATCCTTGGCTTCTTTTTCTTTGGCGACGATATCATCCTGACGTTTTTTCTTAATATCATCGGGCAACAAAACTGCCTCGGCCTGATAATCTTTATACATCTTATCAATAGCTGCAAATTTGAGTTCTATCTCCTTTTGCCAGTCTAAAGATATTTTATCCAGAATATCCTGAGCATCGCGATACTCTGACATGTTTTCCAAAATGTACTCCGAATCAACAAAAGCAAATTTTTGTGCTTTCGATTGAAATGTAAATAAAGGAACAAAGCATAATAACACTAATATTTTTTTCATAAACACCTCCGTTTGTATTTTTTGTTAGTTAATTAATTTTTTAGTCAATAGACTGGTTAATGGAGAAATGGAACTGACTGCCGCCTTTTCCAACTCCCGGTATATTATCAAAACCATAGCCCCAATCAAGGCCAAGTATTCCGAACATGGGTAAAAATACCCTCACACCAACACCTGCCGAACGATAAATATCAAAAGGATTAAATGCCTTAAAGTTTGACCAGGCATTACCACCTTCAGCAAAGCCTAAAACGTATACGGTTGCTGATGGATTGAGAGATATAGGATACCTCAGTTCGAGTGTAAATTTGTCAAAGATCGCACCACCTATATAACCGGCATCATTTCTAGGAGTTAGTGAGTTATTAGTATATCCTCTTAATGCTATCAACTCTCTTCCGTCGAGCGAAAAACCAGATAATCCGTCACCACCTACATAAAACCTTTCAAAAGGCGGAACCCCCAGTTTTTTATTATACGAACCCAGGAAGCCAATTTTTGTTCTGGCACTAAACACCAAATTTCCTGCCAACTTTGTATAACTGGCAGCTTTAATTTCCCATTTATGATATTCAATCCATCGGTATTTCTCTTCATCAGTTAGTTTTGAATAATCTTTATTACTACTAAACAGCGAATAAGGTGGGGTTAGCTGAAGCATTAAAGAAATTTCCGAACCTGAACGAGGGTAAATGGGAGCATCAATTGAATTTCTTGATAATGTAACGGTATAATTCAAATTATTTGAAGTTCCATTTGTAAAACTAAATGAAGAATAGTAATTCTTCAAACTGTAATGTTGATATCCGATTTCATTATAAAGAGTGAAATAATCATCCGGCCATTTCAAGCGGGTTCCTAAACCAACAGATGCCCCAAATATGTTTATTGCCTGACGGTTGGCATCCGATTTTTTTAAACCATTAGTTTGCGAAGAATAATAAACCGAAACACTTAAAGCGTGT
>CAZNRQ010000444.1:0-3417 GCA_964574845.1 uncultured Bacteroidales bacterium | reverse complement strand
ATAATAAATTCAAAACAGGAATCTCAAACGAAGACATTGATATCTCCTCCCTGAAGCCGGGCATTTATTTTCTTTCTGTCGAAACAGAAAAAGGTTGCTTTTCCCGAAAGATTGTAAAACTTTAAAGGCTTACCTTGGGATCAACCCACGCTGCCTTCCAGACTGATGGAAAGTAGTTTCTGAGCTTCCACAGCAAACTCCATGGGTAGTTTGTTCAGCACTTCTTTGGCATAGCCATTTACAATAAGGTTGATGGCACTTTCCTGGTCGATGCCGCGCTGCTTGCAATAAAAAAGCTGGTCGTCCGATATCTTGGAAGTGGTAGCTTCGTGCTCTACAATAGACGATTTATTCTCCACTTTAATATGAGGATAGGTATGGGCCCCGCAATTACTACCCATCAGCAATGAATCGCATTGTGAGTAATTCCTCGAATTGGAAGCGCCTTTGGCCACCCTCACCAGTCCGCGATAACTGTTATCGCTTTTACCGGCAGATATTCCTTTCGAAATAATAGTACTCTTGGTGTTTTTACCCAAATGCATCATCTTGCTTCCCGTATCAGCCTGCTGAAAATTGTTGGTAACTGCCACCGAATAGAACTCACCCACCGAATTATCACCTTTCAGAATGCAACTGGGATATTTCCAGGTAATGGCCGAACCCGTTTCCACCTGAGTCCAGGATATCTTCGAATTATTGCCTTTGCAGATTCCCCTTTTGGTAACAAAATTAAAGATACCTCCCAACCCATTCTTATCACCGGGATACCAGTTCTGAACGGTGGAATATTTTACTTCGGCATCTTCCAAAGCCACAATTTCGACCACTGCTGCATGCAACTGATTCTCGTCGCGCTGGGGTGCGGTGCAGCCTTCCATATAACTCACATAAGCGCCTTCATCGGCAATCAGCAGGGTACGCTCGAACTGACCGGTATTAGCCGCATTGATGCGGAAATAAGTAGAAAGTTCGATTGGGCAACGAATGCCTTTGGGAATATAGCAGAAAGAACCGTCGGTAAATACCGCAGAGTTCAGAGCAGCATAATAATTATCGCCGTAAGGCACCACCGAGCCCATATATTTCTTCACCAGGTCGGGATGATTTTGGACGGCTTCGGTGATGGAACAAAAGATAATTCCTTTTTCTTCCAGCACCTTTTGGTATGTAGTCTTCACAGAAACGCTGTCGATTACGGCATCCACAGCCACACCCGACATAATCTTCTGTTCGTTCAAAGGGATGCCCAGCTTCTCAAAAGTCTTCAATAATTCGGGATCCACCTCGTCCAGGCTGCCCAACTTTTTAACATTCTTGGGAGCGGAGTAATAAATGATATCCTGAAAGTCTATAGGCGGAATCTTAAGATGCGCCCAGTCGGGCATTTTCATGGTGAGCCATTTGGCATAAGCCTTCAGGCGGAATTCCAGCATAAATTCGGGTTCGTTCTTCTTTTTCGAGATAAAACGAATGATATCTTCGTTCAGCCCCTTGGGTGCTGAATCCATTTCAACATCAGTAAAGAAACCGTATTTATATTCGCTCTGGGTGAGCTCGTTCAGGTATTGATTCGAATTTTCTTCCATTTCGGAATTATAATAGATAATGAATAAGCAAAATTACTCAATTTTCGCTTAATGTAGAAAGATTATAAATAATAATTCGACCTGAGAAAAGGCATTAAAAAACTCTATGAATCATCCTGTAACAGATTTGTCAATTAAAAACATAAAAAGGGCGTATGCAATACGCCCCTACACCTTCGAACTCCAAATTCCGCACTCCTAACTATCTTCTGACAATCTCCGCCCCCAGTTTCCTCAATCTTCCATCAATGTCTTGGTATCCGCGGTCGATCTGGTCGATGTTGTGAATGGTGCTTTTGCCTTCGGCCGACAAGGCGGCAATGAGCAAGGCTACCCCGGCTCGTATATCGGGCGAAGTCATAGAGATGCCCCTCAGGGGGTTCTGACGGTTGAGGCCTATCACCGTGGCGCGGTGAGGATCGCAAAGGATGATCTTAGCGCCCATGTCAATGAGTTTGTCGACGAAGAACAAACGGCTCTCGAACATCTTCTGGTGTATCAACACACTGCCTTTGGCCTGAGTGGCCACCACAAGTGCCACAGAGATAAGGTCGGGCGTGAAACCCGGCCAGGGAGCATCGGCAATGGTGAGTATGGAACCGTCAATATAATTCTCAATTTCGTATTCGTCCTGTGCGGGAATGTGAATGTCGTCGCCCATCACTTCCATTTGTATGCCCAGACGTTTGAACACATCGGGTATCATGCCCAGGTGCTCGTAGCCGGCGTCTTTTATAGTAATGTCCGAACGGGTCATGGCGGCCAGTCCGATAAAACTGCCAATCTCTATCATATCGGGCAGCAGGCGGTGCTCGCAGCCCTGCAGCGAAGTCACTCCTTCTATGGTCAGCAAATTCGACCTCACCCCGCTTATCTTGGCTCCCATACGGTTCAGCATCTTGCAAAGCTGCACTATATAGGGTTCGCAGGCAGCGTTAAAAATGGTGGTGGTGCCTTGCGCAAAAACCGCTGCCATAATAATATTCGCGGTACCCGTCACCGAAGCTTCCTCCAGCAGCATTTCGCAGCCCTGCAATTTGTCGGCAAAAATGGTGTAGACATTGCTTTTGTAATCGTATTCAAACTTCGCCCCCAGGTTCTGGAAGCCTATGATATGCGTATCCAGACGGCGGCGGCCTATCTTATCGCCACCGGGTTTGGGCATAAAGGCTTTGCCGAAGCGTGCCAGCAGAGGGCCTATCAGCATCACCGAGCCGCGCAGGCTGGTGGTTTGCTCCAGAAAGCGTTTCGAGGCAAGGTAATCCATCTTCACCTTATCGGCCCTGAAACTATAGGTGTCAGCCGACAGTTTATTCACCGTCACCCCCAAATCCATGAGCAGTTCTATCAGTTTGTTCACATCTTTTATATCGGGAATATTGCTGATGGTAACCGTTTCGGAGGTCAGCAGCGTAGCTGATATCACCTGCAGGGCTTCGTTTTTGGCGCCCTGAGGCACAATTTCGCCTTTGAGTGGCTTGCCGCCGGTTATTTCGAAAACTTTCATGCTTGTAAGTATAAATAAAGTACTAAAGTACATGATTCGCGATTCATTTGTTCGAAGATGGGGGAAAATTTATTAACAGGGATATGAGAGGAGGAAGTGCCTAAAGTGAGCTAAAGTGCCTTGAGTTCGGAGTTGAGGAGCTATAACACAGAGATTCACAAAGAAGCACAGAGTTACACGGAGAAAATATTTTAGCCAAAAGCCATAAGCCATGAGCCATTTGGAAAACAGCCTCAGAGGTCCGAAGGACATCGATGGAGGGCGAAATTAATTTTAGAGGTGTTGGTTTTTAACCGTAGCACGGCTTGGAGCCGTACTACG
>CAZNRQ010000443.1:0-3418 GCA_964574845.1 uncultured Bacteroidales bacterium | reverse complement strand
ATAGTCTTAAGCATTATCGCAAGGGCTTCTATTTCCAGTTTTGCCTCTTTGTTAGTTTTATAATCAGCCTGGGCCTGAACGCGGTCGCGGTCGCTTTGTCGATTCTGTGCCATCATTATAATGGGAGCCGCATAAGCTGCCTGCGTCGAGAATAGCAGGTTGAGCAATATAAAGGGATACACATCCCAGTGATACATAAAACCCACTATATTTAGGCTCATCCAAAGTACCACCAAAATGGTCTGAGCTATGATGAAGCGCCATGAGCCCATGCCTTTAGCCACGGAATCGGCCAAATGATTTCCAAAACTAAGAGTTTCGTGATGCTGTTCGTGCCAGTTTTTTTGATTTGTCATGATCTTTGCTTTTTGAATAGTGTAAATGTAGTAAAAACTTTTGCCTTTCACATATTCGACTCTGAGGAAACCGCAATATGTTGGATCAGTAACAATAAAATCTGAGATAAACTCGTTATTGGTATATTATCAAACAAATATGATAGGGGTGCACTTTTCTTAAAAAAAGACACATATGACTTGTTCCCGATTCGCTTTTGTTATACTTTTGTTAGCATCAATTGATTTACTCATTCTATAAATATAGCATGTTTCATCTGTTTAAATTTTACAATATGAAAGCAAAGAATAATCTCCTGATTACTGCCATAATATTTTGCATTGGCGTAAGCGTAAGTGCACAAAACACCACGCAGGATGTGGTATATCTGAAAAATGGGGGTGTTATGCGTGGTAGCATCATCGAAATGATACCGGAAAAATACGTTAAAATAGAAATTGTCGGAGGCAATATTTTTGTTTTCCAGGTCAGCGAGATCGAGAAATGTGTGAAAGAATCTTCCAAACTATCTGAATCTGTGGTTCAGCAGGAACTAAATAATAACAATGGCGGTCCGATAAAAAAAGATTCGTGTGGAGTGGGCCGCGGATATTATGGCGTTTTTGAATTCGGTATAGGAGGTTCGGGGGGTTATATGAATGGTCCTTTACGAACCAATATTAATTTTATTAATGGCTACAGGATCAATCCATGGTTTGCTTTGGGCGGAGGTTTTGGACTTAGGTCGTTTTTGGGTAATGATCTTTTTATGCCTTTGTTTCTCGATCTCAGAGTGAATTTTACAAACAAAAGAACTTCACCTTATTTTTCGATGGATCAGGGTTATGCTTTTTGTTTAACCTCTGTCAATAATGGAGGCTATATGATGTCGCCTACATTGGGAGTTTCGGTGAAAATGAAAAAACGTTCGGCCCTTAATTTTGGATTAAGCTATGAACTGCAGCGAACTATGGCCTATGATTATTACTATGATTACAATTACCCACAATACTACTACGACTACCGGTCGCCTCAATGGACACATACCCTGAGCTTTCAGTTTGGAATAGCATTTTAAAAGGTTCACTGAAAGTCAAAATCTGAAAAGGTAGCCCATTTTATCCTCCTACCCCAAAGTATAAGCATATTGCATACGAATTGTTAAGCAATACAGGCAATTCACTTGTTGCCTGATTATGGGCAATAGATACAAATTCATAGTTGCTTTCTTTTTACCTTTCCAGAAATGTCAGAATTATGCAATTCTTTTCCGATTTTGTATAATTATTTAGCCTTGAGTATGCCCTAAATTTGCCTTAGCAAAAAACGAAATGCCATGTAGAAAGAAATGTCGCAATGCAGCGAACAGTCTCGGGGACCTAACCCCGTTTGCATATGCCCTGTAAAAAGGATCCCCATAATAATAAGTGTAACCTGGCCCTAACAGACCAATAAAACCAGAGAACCATGAACCCACCAAGCAACCTCAGCTCCATTAGGGGCATAACACAGAAGAAGTTTTGATGATTTTTTTTATACTTTATTGCTGAAAAAAAGTAAGCAAATCAGATTATGCCGTTCATCCGGCTTTGACTTTTACAATTCACTATTTAAAGCCATGATGCCTTTGTTCTGGGAGGGACAAAAAATAAGACATCATGGTTTTTTTATATCCGGGACATAGATATTGCGGAAATGACCCACCATAGAAGAGCTGAAACATGGCCATTAATGGGAGTGCGTGTATGGGAAATTATTACTAATTTTATGCTGTCACATACAGAGACGCCTTTACACCCTTTGTAAATATGAAGCAAAACATTTTTGTCCTCTGCCTGATGCTTATTGTGGGTTGCAGCCAACAGCCTTGCCCTATTCACGGTTCGGCCAAACCGGGCACCCTGCAATATACTCTCAACCCTAAAAAAAATCGTACGGATATTCCTTTTAAATATCTTAACATTACCGTCACCGATTTTCTTGCCCTCCCCGACGACAGTATAGGTGATGGAACAGCATACTGTATGACAGGAGGCTATGTAATTAAGGTAAAACGCATGAACGCAGAGAGCTGCAATTGCAAGAACCCCGACGAGGTTGATTATCATATTGTGGTGGTCCCTTCACCAGATGATGAGAATGATATTTCGAAACATGTGGTGGTTGAGGTCACACCCAGATTGAGAAAGCAGCTTCATTGGAAAGAATCCGAGATCAAGCATCTGGAAAACCATTGGGTGGATTTTTTCGGCTACAAATTTGCCGATCTCGAACATCAGGATATGAGCACAAAATCGAACCCGACAAATAAAAAATGCTGGCGTGGCACCATCAACGAGATTCACCCTGTGACAGCATGGTTGGTAGTAAATTAGGACAGTTCTTTTGTTGTCTGTTTTGAGGAACCACTTACTTTGTATCCCCGGAAATAATCTCAGACCTTGCTTTTAAAAAAGAAAAATTGTTTACATAATGGACAATTTGCAGATATGGTTAAATGCACTTAGTAACTCTTATAAAAAATTGGCACCACAATTGCACAATAAAAGGAAACCATCTGGCGTTATCATTTAGTACTAACCAAAAACCTCTCAATGGACTGACCCTTACTCTTTTTTAATCTTGAAATAAACAATGCTAAGATTAACCACTTAAACACTACGTTTATGAGTAATAGTCAGATCACAAACAGCTCCCAGCCCAAAAGCCATAACACCAACCTATTAATGCAGGTAATGTTCGCTGAAGCTTTGGCTACTTTCAAAGACATTTCAGAGAAGTATATCGAAATGTGTACACGACTAAGCACATCACCATCATTGCTTATTACAGAAAACACGATGCTGCCTCAACCTTCAGTTAAAAGAATCGCAGTGCGTTATGGGAGGCCAATTCGTTTTTCGAAGCCCATAAGATCGGCCCGTCGATACGTTCCGAAAATAAATAGGTTTCAGGATGTACTCAATCAAAAATTATTTTCTTACCTTTACAACTCAAATCTGCGCATGCTTCATTGAACGTGTGTGTGTGCAGAGTTGAAGATAATTCTTTAATACAGAAAAGACCTGCGGCCTGTGCGGGT
>CAZNRQ010000442.1:0-3431 GCA_964574845.1 uncultured Bacteroidales bacterium | reverse complement strand
ATCACCACTGTCGTGGTACAAGGGACATTGCTAAAGGTAGTAAGAGTAACATTATAAGTACCCGGTGCAGAATACACATGCGTTGGGTTTTGCTGGGTCGTAGTGGGCGAGCCATCACCAAAGTCATATAACCAGTTGGTGATGGTTCCGCTTAACGAAACCGAATGGTCGGTGAAGTGAGTAGTACTTCCTATGCAAGCCGAGTCGGCAGTGAAATTTGCCACATCGGCCAAAGGCGAAATGGGCGACATATTGTCCATCATGATGTACTGTCCGTCGGTGCAGGCCGGCAACACAGTATAAATATTAAATAAGATGTGATCCCAGTTCGAAGTAGGTGTAAAAACAAGATTATAGGTTTGCCAGGTAGTATTGGTCACCACAGGCGAAGTCCAAAGCAATTGGGCCTGATCGCATCCCGAATTCACACCCGACATACCGCCCCACAATTGCAACTGATCGCACCACGGCGGCAAAACAATACCCGTAGCCGGGTCGGCCGAAGCAGGCGTAGCCAGATCGATGGTAAAAGAATAAGTGGTTCCGGCAATCATAGGCGAGCTCAGGGTTTGGCCGGCACCTTCCTGCCAGTTGATGCTGGGAGCATACACCAGACCGATGTACGAACTTCCGTTTGATGGAGGCAAAGTCACTCCCCATGATCCCGGTTGAGTATCGGGTGTAACACCGGGCATACAGATATCCCATCCCGGAGGGGTTATGTGTGGTTGCGGAGTGCCTTCGAATGAGGGATTGTTAACGGTAAGCACGGGGCCTGAGCCACATTGCGCCATAGCGCTGAATGCAAATGCAGATAGAGCAATAAAAATTAATAATAGTTTTTTCATAGTCCGGGTCAGGTTGGTATATATATTGGGAACGAAAAACCTAAAACAAAATCTGCAATCACTTGCCTTCTATCTTAACAATATTGTGAGCCGTATCAAGTGTTGCGAATGCATCCTATCCCATGCCTGTAATGGCATTCTCCTCTTTCGACAACTAACTTGTTAATATTTGTTAAAATAAAGACAACAAATATAGACAAATGGTTGTACAAATAAAAACTATTTTATATCAATAACCTTGGAAGAAAAAAAACAGGATTTTAGGTAATCCTAAGGCAAAACGAATACTAATCGTGAAACAACCAATTCACCCCAAACTTGAACACGCGGTCCTGCATGGGATAGTGAGGCACAGTGAAACTATTATAACCTATCACGCCGCTAAGGAAATTGGTCAACTGTACAAAAATGCGGAAACGTTTGATCTTTAGATTCAGGAAAGCATCGGCATAAAGGTAATTGCCCACCTTGGTTTTGTTTTGCAGATAGAACGATCGGGTGGCAGGCTGGTAGGCATCGCCGTAATATTTGGTATTGTAAGTAAGATCCACCCCTACCTGAAGAAACAAGGCCTTCTTAAACATGTGGGTCGAGAAAACGTAGGATTGGGATGCTATCAGTTGGGGTTTGCGCAGAAGGTTGGGCTTATCCGTATATTGATAAACCACCTTATTATCGACCTCAAACTTCCAAAACATAAACCTCTTATACAAGTAAGCGCTGAAAACCTGAATGGTTCCGTTCACATATTGGTTGGGCCTAGAAGTGGCATCCATATACACCGCATTGAACAGATTGTAATAATCTGCTCCCACCTTTAGGTTTTTATAAGTATAATTCAGCCCTCCGTGCAAAATCTCTTCTTTAGCAAAATCATTATCCCACCTAAAATAAGTGGAGTGATAATGCTGATAGAACCAATCGGCTTCTTTTTTATGATAATCCCCTTCCAGTGCAATCTTGCCGAAAGATTTCTCCTTATGCACAAACTCATAGGCAATAGTTGCCGAAGCCGAATAATCACCTGAATATTGATTCAGGAGCACATAATCGCCAGAAGCATCCACCGTAAAATTCTTAAACGGTCTGATCTCAAGCGATACCGAAGGCATGAGGTTGATAAAATGGAAATGCTCATCCAACTGATCTATCTGAGTATAGGTATGGGAGATTTTGGCAATATATCTGAAAACGGAGGGTCGTCCATCGCGTCGGGTTTCATTGCTGGCCCATGCCAGAGAGTTCTTTATTTGATAGAAAATACACGAATCATAACCGGCTGTATCAAAAGGGACTATCCCAAAATAAAGGAAAGTAGTATCATGCGAGAACCTGCTTTTCTGGTGGGTAAAATCAAAAGAATGAATAAACCGACCTAAAATGTGAACTCTGAGTTTCCTGGTGGTATCATTAACTTTAACAGAATCCTTTTTCACAAAAGCATAATACTGCTTCAGATGAATACCCGACTCTTTCACATAAGTCTTGGCAAAGTTAAAATTCACATCAGGAACCACACGGCTGCTCCCGCCACGATAATTCAAATAAACGGTATCATCAAGCAGTCCGCCGTTTTCCTGATTCTTAATGCTCGAAAACAAATAGTCGGCAAACACACCATATCGTTTGTTTTTGGTCTGATAATACATGAAAGTAGAAAGCCTATGATTAACTGCCTTCTGAGCATAAGTCTCCCTACCGGGCGCATTTATGATATTGTAATTTACACCGATAAAGAGTTTATTCTTTACGTTATGAAGATGTGTTACGTGAAAATTCTGTTCTTTCTTCATTCCCGATGAGAAATGCAACTCAGTAAAAGGTACCAGGGAATAATAGAAATTCTGATCCTCATCCGAATTAATATAAGGTCTGAAAGAAGTATTGCCATAAGAGAAACCGCTGCCGATAATCGGTTTGAAAACCATATTATGGGATGCAGCTCCTATGTTTCCAATACTTGATATAAAATCGTAAGTTTTCCGACTAGGGTCATAGATATGAAAATACCTCGACGAAGTATCGATATTATGCGAAGCGTTTTCAATAAAAACCGTACTGTCAATTTTATGAATACTAAAACTAACTACCCTGATTGAATCATACTTGGTAAGACCTGTATCCGAATTTTGCCCATAAGAAAACGAAGCGAGCAGAATAAAAAAACAAAGTAAAAGAAAAACTTTAATTCGGGTCATAGGGTTAAACATGTACTCAACAAAAATACACAAACTTTCAGGAACAGACTAATGAAAAGCAGGTACGAGGTTAAATAATTGAAGGTATAAAATTAAAAAACCCCGAAGCTTTCGCAACGGGGTTAATTAAAATTTGGCAACGACATACTTTCCCGGAACTTACTCGAGTATCATCTGCGCAGGTGGGCTTAACTTCTCTGTTCGGAATGGGAAGAGGTGAACACCACCGCAATTGTCACCATAATATCTTAAATATGGTTTGAAATACTGGAAAGAAAATACAACAAATGTAAAAAATAGGAAAACTTTTGCTAAACGAAAGCTACGGATAATTAGTACTACTTGGCTTTGACATTACTGTCTTTACACCTGTAGCCTATCAACG
>CAZNRQ010000441.1:0-3443 GCA_964574845.1 uncultured Bacteroidales bacterium | reverse complement strand
ATATAATATTTCAACACTTAACGAGAACTTATGGCCTAAGGGAAGAATGCCTCCAAATCCCGCATTGAGTCCTATCTTGTTAAAACCGTATACCTCATCACCATCCACCTGAGAGAGGTTCATTCCGGCAATCAGAACTCCTTTGATCTGTCGATCAACTTTTACATCCCCTTCTTCTGTATTTTTCTGTGCATGAACCCTCAAAGTGGCCAGCGTAACCAAACTAAAGAAAAGAATCAGGTATCTATTATTCATTAATTGAGACATTAAGATTACAAAATTATCGATTTTATTTAAACCAGACCTTACTGGTGTAAATGTATTAACGATAATTCTTCAGTTTTAGTATAAAAAAAAACCGCTCCCTGAAGTTGAGAGCGGTTTACGATAAAAGGAATTCTTATTTCTGAATTCTCATTTTATAAAACGAACGCCAAACAAATACCAGGGCTATAGCAAAAAACAATATTCCTGCATAAGGGGCGTAATCACGGAAATTTGGAGAAATTGCAATTTCCATAGCAAGTAAGCCAAACAGTGTGGTAAACTTAATAATAGGGTTCAGTGCAACAGAAGAAGTATCTTTAAAAGGATCTCCTACAGTATCTCCTACAACAGATGCATCGTGTAATGGAGTTCCTTTTTCTTTAAGATCTACTTCTATCACTTTTTTAGCATTATCCCAGCATCCACCGGCATTAGCCATAAAAATTGCCTGGAACAATCCGAATACAGCAATAGAGATCAGGTAACTAATAAATAAGGCAACAGCATTGTTTCCACCTATACCTGAAGGAGAAGAAAGACAGGCAAAAGCCAGGGCAAAGAAGAAAATTCCTACGAAAATATTGAACATTCCCTTTTGTGCATATTGTGTACAGATTTTCACAACTTCTACTGACTTCGCAGTATCAGCTTTTTTAGGAGCATCAGGATCCAGATTAATATTTCTTTTGATATACTCAACAGCTCTGTATGCTCCGGTAGTTACGGCCTGCATAGAAGCACCCGTGAACCAATAGATAACACAACCACCCAGAATAAATCCTAAAATGGAATAGGGGTTCAATATATTCAAAATGGTTTCCGGCTTAACACCCAGTGTTTTTTCAATCATCAAAATTAAAGCAAAAATCATGGTTGTAGCACCTACCACAGCAGTACCAATTAATACTGGTTTTGCAGTAGCTTTAAAAGTATTTCCTGCACCATCATTGGCTTCGAGATAATATTTTGATTTTTCCCAATCAGGTTTGAAACCAAATTCTTTTTCTATCTCTGCACTTGCCTTTTCTTTATCATCTTCTATTAAGGAAAGTTCATAAACAGACTGTGCATTATCAGTAACAGGACCATAGCTATCAACAGCGATGGTTACCGGCCCCATACCTAAGAGACCAAAAGCAACCAAACCAAAGGCAAAAATAGACGGATAAATCATAATAGCATCCAATCCGAAAGTACTTGCAAAATAAGCAATGAACATCAGGACAAAAAATACTAAGCCTGTCCATATAGCGCTAAAATTACCGGCCACTAAACCAGAAAGAATAACTAAAGATGCACCTCCTTCACGACCCGCAGCAACAACTTCCTGCACATGGCTGGATTTTGGAGAGGTAAATATTTTTGTAAACTCAGGAATTAAAGCACCTCCGATAGTACCACAACTTATGATGGTTGAAAGTATCCACCACATATCTGTGTGACCATTCAAATCGGGGATCAGAATGTAGCTGGCAACAAAAGTCACCATAATAGAAAGCAAAGAAGTAATCCAAACCAAACTAGTCAATGGAGCTTCAAAATCGAGATCTTCTTTCCCTTTATACCTGGCGTTACTAAACATACCATTAATATAAAATGCAACTATAGAGGTAATGATCATAAGGATACGCATTACAAATATCCAAACCAACAATTTCACTTTAAGTTCACCTGTGATTATATCGGTCATGCCAAAAGCAGTTCCTCCAACAGCTAATAAAATAAAAGAAATTAAAGCAACTCCCGTAACTCCATATGTTTCGAATCCATCAGCAGTAGGGCCAACTGAGTCACCTGCATTGTCTCCAGTGCAGTCAGCTATAACACCAGGGTTACGAGGATCATCTTCACCAATTTTGAAAACCACTTTCATTAAATCAGATCCAATATCTGCAATTTTTGTAAAAATACCACCGGCAATACGCAGAGCGGAAGCCCCCAGTGATTCACCAATTGCAAAACCAATAAAACAAGCACCTGCCAATTCGCCAGGCATAAATAATAAAATGACTAACATCAGCATCAGTTCCACGCAAATCAAAACAACCCCAATGCTCATACCAGCATCCAAAGGTATATGTAAAAGCTTCAGGGGGTTTTTCCTAAGTGACGCAAAAGCCATACGTGCATTTGCCAAAGTATTCATTCTGATACCAAAGGCGGCCACAGAATAGGAACCTAAAATTCCGACTACTGTCCATGTTATAATCAATGCAACAGAACCCAATCTCGCTCCTGGTGTCTCGCCTATTGGGGATAAAAATCCAAAATATCCAGCAACTGCAGCACCAATAAATAAGAACAAAATAGCCAGAAATTTTCCCTGCTGCGCCAAATATGCTTTACAAGTTTGATAAATAACTTCAGCAATTTCCAACATGGATTTATGTGCTGGGAGTTTTTTAACTTTCATAAATTGGTAAAATCCGAATAACAATCCCAATATAGTGACAACAAAACCATAATACAGAATATTCTGGTCTTTTATGGAATCAGGAATTTTCAGATCAGCCTCACTACCATAGGATAACACAGGTAGCATCGTAAGCAAAAAAGGCAATAACAGTCGTAATTGTTTTCTCATAGCTCTTAAGTATTTAATTTTATAAAACAAACATAATCATTTTTTTAAAAATGGGAGATAAAAAAGAATAGATGGAAGGGCATAATAAGAAAGAGAGATCACTTTTATAATGTATACTGCTGATTTTTAAACCACTGAATTTTATCATACAAAGGTATGAGATTAATCATAGCTCAAATTTATAAAATATAAATTTGAAATAAAAGTCGAGATTTATTTATCAAAAATAAAGTGAAACTAATTATTTTAAGATTTGGAATTTTTGTTGATAATGGAAAATAATATTTCTTCGTTTCTCCAGTTCTTTTATTATAATTATCTTTGCATATATAATGGTATTTTTAGCAAAAGGTTCGATTGATGAACAAAATTAAGCTTGAGGTAATTGCAATTTCACAAAGTCAGGGACAATCTGGTGCTTACACTGTATTTTTGCAAGACCTGATTAGTAAAAAACAACTAAGAATAATTATTGGAGCTGCAGAAGCTCAGTCCATCGCATTTGCTTTGGAGAATATAAAACCACCCCGACCTCTCACTCATGATGTCTTTAAGAATTTCTGCGATGCATTTTCAGTAAAAATCATAGAAG
>CAZNRQ010000440.1:0-3451 GCA_964574845.1 uncultured Bacteroidales bacterium | reverse complement strand
AACACGTGAAAACCTAAAAAAAGCCACAGGTCGTGAATTTGATATTCCTGAAAATTTGGCCCATGCCAGCGATATCATTTATAAGTTCCGTAAGGAAATAGCAGCCAAGGCCAAGTATAAACTTGTAAATAAAACCACGGGAGAACCACTGAAAGTTGTTGAGCACATTGGTTGCCATTATTCGAAGATGTTTCCATCTAAGGGTGTAGGTGGCGCTGAGTATCCTTATGTTTTGGTGGGAATGATAGAAGAGTGGGGAGGCGAAGTTATTGATTATCCTGAACGCAGGCATTGTTGTGGTTTTGGATTCCGTCAGTATCTGGTTCAGGCCAATCGCGGATATTCTATAGCCTGTTCGCACAAGAAGTTTGAATCTATGGAGCCTTATAAGCCTGATATGATCATCACCAACTGTCCGGGTTGTCCTATGTTTCTGGATAAATGGCAATATGCCATTGCCGAAATGGAAGGAAAAACTTATGGTGAGAACGGCAAAGGTATTCCGGTGTTCACATACGAAGAACTGGCTGGTCTGGTTCTGGGATATGATCCCTGGGATCTGGGACTTCAATTGCATCAGGTTTCCTGCGAACCTGTGTTGGATAAAATAGGCATTCCTTACAATCCTGAAATGAAGTACGAAGGAATAGACAGGCAAAAGCTCGGCATACCGGAATTGCCTGTAAACCTGAAATGTTGTTAAATTTTTACACTTTATATAATGAATAAACTCGAAAAACTGTCTGAGATTGACAAACTATTTACTCAGAACAAAAAAAACATTCATCATCCTGCTGATCTGATCAATATCCTTAAGGATTTTACTTTTACCTATGAAGAGCTTAAAGAAGACCTCTTATTTCCTGAGGACCTGCCATACGGACGCAATGTGATTTTTCGCAGCGATAATTTCGAAGCCATTCTGATGAATTGGAAGCCACGTCAGAGCAGTTATATTCATGATCATGGCAATTCCTTTGGTGTGGTTTACGTGGTTACTGATGGAGGAAATAATGTAGCTTACGATGTGGATTACAGTTATATTGCAACCATTCCGTTGAATAAAGGCGAATTTGTTGAAGTTCCAAAAGGTATTTACCATCGTATCGAAAACCCTACTGCAGATTACTCAGTAACCCTACATTTTTATGCACCTCCTTTGAATGGTATGAAGGTGATTGACACCAGTGATGTGAATCGTCAGTTTATCGTTTCAAACGAGACCGGTGCCTGGGAGCCCAAGAACGAAGAGATCGTTAAAAAACTGTAATAAAACAAAATCAAAATAGATGGCCAAGAAAGTAGTTGTTATTGGGGGCGGAATTGCAGGCATGGAATCCTCCGCTTATCTTGCCGAAATGGGATATGATGTCACCTTACTCGAAAAAGAAGATAGCCTGGGTGGTCATTTGCGCAACTGGGAAAAACTCTTCCCTACTATGCGCCTAGGCAGCGAGGTGTTAGAGTTCCTTAAGCTAGGAGTGGAGACTAAGGTAAACGTGATTCGCAACGCCAACATTACCAAAATCAATCCCATCGAAAAACGGTTTCAGGTGGAACTCGACCGCGGAGCCAGTTTTATTGCCGATGCATTGCTGGTGACTACCGGATACGATGTGTTCGATGCTACCAAAAAGGAAGAATATGGTTATGGGATCTACGATAATGTGGTTACTTCTGCCGACCTCGAGCAACTATTTCTGAAAGGTGGCCCTATTGTGAATCCTATGGGTAAAGTTCCTCAAAAGATAGGAATTGTGCATTGTGTGGGTTCGCGTGATGAAAAGGTTGGCCATGTGTATTGTTCCAAAGTTTGTTGCGTTACTGCGGTGAAACAGGCCATAGAGATCAAAGAAAAACTACCTGATGCCACCGTTTATTGTTTCTATATGGATTTACGTATGTACGGCATGCACTTCGAGGCTTTATACAAAGAAGCTCAGGAGAAATATTCCGTGAACTTTGTTCGGGGACGTTTATCGGAGGCCTGCGAAAACCAGGATCATTCTATTTTAGTAAAAGTTGAGGATACCCTGGCCGGGAAACCCATGAAGCTGTCGGTCGACATGCTGGTGCTGATGGTAGGTTTTGTTCCATCCGAAGGAACAAAAAAGATAGGAGGGATGATGGGGCTGGAATTTGGAGTGAACCACTTCTTTAAGACTAAAGACCAGCATACCCTGACCAATGTCTCCAATATCCGTGGGGTGTTCTTTGCCGGTTCATGTACCGGTCCCAAGACCATCACCAATACCATTACCGATGCCCGGGCGGCTGCTACTACAGTAGCCAGTTATCTTGAAGGCTACGACCTGGAAGTCAGAACCAAAGCATTCTTTCAATAACAAACTCAAATAACAAATAACAAGCATCAAATGACAAATAAATTCCAATTTCATAAATTTCAATTTTTTAAACGTTGGACAAGCCCGTTTGAAGTATTGGATTTTCAGTTTTGGTATTTATTTGTTTTTTGTAATTTGTTCATTGGGATTTGTTTGAATCAATTTATTAATGAAATTAATAATTAATTAAAACGATGGTTGACTTTGGCTATAAAATACAGGCGGACCGGCAAATTGATCTGGATAAGACCGACAAAAGGCTGGCGGATTTCATTAAAAAGAACGAGCCGACCTTCAATACCTGTATAGCCTGCGGAGGTTGCACTTCCACCTGTACAGCCGGAAACTTTACCCCCATGAATTTCCGCAAAATGCAACTGATGATACGTAGGGGCGAAACCCAAAATGTCAGGAAAGAGATAGCCCAATGTATGTTGTGCGGCAAATGCCAGTTGGTGTGTCCGCGCGGCGTCAATACCCGTAAGGTGATTATGCTAATCAAACAAGGACTGGAGGCCGGATTATGAGTTTCGATGTTTTTGTGCTTCCTTTCAGCATAGGGCTTCTATTACTTTTCATTTTGGTGGTGTTCAAGATATCCTTCTGGGTTCGTCAGCTTCCGTTGCGTGACCGTATAGCCTTAAACAAAGGTATTTTCAGCAGAAAGATCTTTAAGGTGATGGGCGAGGTGATCATGGAAAGTTTATTTCACCGCCGCATCTATAAAATCAACCCTGTGCTGGGCTATATGCACATGAGTTTCGCTTTTGGATGGTTTATGCTCATTGTGTTAGGAAATGTCGAAACCCGTATTCATTCCGGCACCGAACTGAACCTGCCTTATTACGCCATTTTCTTCAAGTTTTTCCTGACCGAACCTCTGGTTATGCCCGGGGCAAAGATACTTACCTTCCTGATGGACTTTTTCCTGCTGTATGTATTATCAGGCGTGATATTGGCTTTTGCCAAAAGAATATATTCGCGTGCAGTCGGCATGAAGCGCACCACCAAACTGAAGCCTTTCGATATTTTTGCCATGTTATCCTTATGGCTTATTTTCCCGCTGAGGTTGCTGGCCGAAAGTATGTCGGCAGGCATGTATCAAA
>CAZNRQ010000439.1:0-3456 GCA_964574845.1 uncultured Bacteroidales bacterium | reverse complement strand
ACTTCTTCGTTGGTGATTTTTTCGGCCAGTATTTTCTTTATTGATTTGTATCCATCGCGGGCTTCATATTCTTCAATGTTTTCAGGGTCTATCATTCCGCAATTCCTGAGAGCGATCTTCACCTGATTATTGAAAAAATAACTGTCAGGAGTATCGAACAGGTCGGACTTAACCACCAATTCTTTCACCGGCTCATGGTTCTTTATATGTTTTTCGACAATGTCCATGACCTTTACTTCATCCACGTTACCGTATAGATAAGTACCGGTTTCGTCTATCACTTCCACCAGAGGCTCTCTGAAACACATACCCACACAACTCGTCTTTTTCAGATCAAAGGTCAGGTTATCTACTTTCTTTAAGCTATTTAGTTTTTCATACGTTTTGGTCGCACCTGCAGCAATGCCACAACTACCCAGACCAACTATTACCTGTATATTTGCCATGTTATCTTGTTTTGGCTGTTAGTTCAATTCTTTAATTTTAATTTCCTTAATTATCTTCGAAGCTTCGTTGCCGCTCAGTTTACCATAGGTTTCGCCGGCGACCATCATCACGGGAGCTAATGAGCAACAACCCAGACAAGCCACCGATTCGAGGGTGAATAATCTATCCTCGGTGGTCTCACCATCCTTCACATTCAGTGATTCCTGCAAAGCATCCGTTATTTTAGTAGCATTTTGCACATGGCAAGCCGTACCGTGGCATACCTTTATTATATGCTTACCCACAGGGTTAAGCCTGAACTGTGCGTAAAATGTGGCCACACCATACATATCGCTCAATTGCAATCCCGTTTCTACAGCAATGCGCAAAAAAGCTTCCTTAGGCAAATAGCCATAAATATCCTGTGTATGCTGCAATATAGGGATCATGTTCCCTTTCACATTCCTGTACTTGTTCAGAATTGGATCTATCAATCCTAAATCAACCTTGTCCTGCTTGTTTTCCTTATCATTTTCTCTAATCCTGGTAATTCTCATAAAATGGATTTTAAATTTGGGGTTAAAAATAATTCTTTGTTCATTTCCGTAGAGAAACAGTCTTAATTTATATTAATTCTCAATAGACTCTAATACCCTATCACAAGGAGAGGTCAGAAAAAACTAAGTATTTTACGTAAAGAAAAATCAAATTATTACCGAGATTTCTTTTGAGATTTAAATTCATGAATAAAAGAAAGTAAATTCCATCCGAAATTATTACTTTTGTGAATTATTTTCAATCCGACTTAATTAGTTTATCTTTTTTTTACCATTCCAACTAATTTACATTGCAGCATGAAAAACAAATACATCGACCTGATTGAACAAACTTACGACTTTCCGCAGGATGAATTCAGGATAGAAGACAACGAACTCTACTTCAACAATATTTGTTTGATGGACATCATTAAGCAGTACGGAACACCCTTAAAGATCACCTATCTGCCCAAGATATCCTCACAGATTCAGAAGGCCAAGAAGTGGTTTAATGTGGCTATTGCCAGGGCAGATTATCAGGGCGACTACTTCTATTCGTATTGCACCAAGAGCTCTCACTTCTCTTTTATTCTGGAAGAAGCACTGAAGAACGACATTCATCTGGAGACATCCTCTGAGTTTGACATTAATATTATTGACCAGCTTTACGAAAACAAACTTATAGATAAAAACAGGTTCATCATTTGCAACGGATATAAAAAGGAAGGTTACCTGCAAAGTATTTGCGATTTGATCAACAGTGGTTTTTCGAACACCATACCCGTGCTGGATAATAAGGATGAGTACGACCGCATTGAAAAGATGATCACCAAGAAATGTAAACTCGGAATACGAATTGCATCGGAAGAGGAACCTCAATTCGACTTTTATACTTCCAGACTTGGGATCAGATACAATGACATTGTTGACTTCTATAAACAAAAGATTCGTCACAATCCAAAGTTCGAATTGAAGATGCTGCATTTCTTTATCAATACCGGGATAAAAGATTGCGCCTACTATTGGAATGAGCTTACCAAGTGCGTCAATGTGTACTGCGAACTGAAAAAATATTGCAAGGAACTTGACTCTTTGAACATAGGCGGAGGATTCCCCGTGAAGAATTCCCTGGCCTTCGACTATGATTATGAGTACATGGCTGAAGAGATAGTATCGCAAATAAAGACCATTTGCCAACAGAATAAAACGGTTGAACCCAACATATTTAGTGAGTTCGGATCGTACACTGTAGGTGAAAGCGGCGCGATTCTTTACTCAATACTCGGACAAAAGCAACAAAACGACCGTGAGTTGTGGAACATGATCGACAGTTCCTTCATGACTACATTACCCGATACCTGGGCAATCAATCAAAGGTTTGTACTGCTGGCCATCAATCATTGGGAAAGAGAATACCATAGGGTTCATCTGGGCGGACTCACTTGCGATAGTCATGATTTCTATAATGCAGAAGCCATTGCTAATGCCATATTCCTTCCGAAGTTTGTTGACCATGAGCCACTTTACGTGGGTTTATTTCATACCGGTGCTTATCAGGAATCTCTGGGAGGCTATGGTGGCATACAACATTGCCTTACCCCTGCCCCCAAGCATATCCTTATTGACAAAGACGAAGACGGTGAAATATTCACCAAACTTTTTGCCAAAGAGCAAAGCCACAAATCCATGATGAAGATTCTGGGGTATTAATATTAGTGTATACCTGTTAATTTCTTTATTGAAAACTTTTTATCTGCCCGGCAGGGCATTATTCGCTATTTCCTACATTTGTATACTAATAAATGGTATTATATTTGCATCCTCAATTAAAATCTTAAAAAAAATCATTATGAAAAAATCAATCAATGCAGTTTTAGTTATTGTTCTTTTATTCGCTTGCAGCATTACTGTTAATGCTCAGAAGAAATTCAAAGGTGTCATTAATTATACCATTTCGTATTCTGGAACTATTGACGCAGCTACTGCTGCTCAGCAACCTAAGGTGATGGTACTTTCTATTTATGAAAACCTCTCGAAGATGAATTTGCCTCTGGGTCCTGTTAATATAGATGTAGTTACCAATGGCGATGCCAAAACCACCATCACTATGCTGGACATCATGGGAGAAAAGAAGTATTTCAAAATGAGTACCGAAGATATCGAAAAGAAAGTTGCTGAGAAACCTGCTCCTGAAATAAAATATCTTGAGGATACTAAAACCGTTGCCGGTTACGTTTGCAAGAAAGCAGAATATACCGAAAAAGAAGACGACGGAACCACTTCCACAGCTACTGTTTATTATACAGAAGAACTGGGTGGAGATGCCCTGAACTATGGCGGACAGTTTAACAAATTGAAAGGTGTTCCCATGGAGTATGTTATTACTACTAAAGATGGAATCGTTACCACCTTTGCTGCTACTGAAGTTAAAAAAGGAAAAGTGAAAGATACCGATTTTCTTATCCCTTCTGATTATGTTGAAATGACACCGGAA
>CAZNRQ010000438.1:0-3456 GCA_964574845.1 uncultured Bacteroidales bacterium | reverse complement strand
GTTACACCCTCAAAAAAAATGACATTATGTCTCCCTTCGAAAGGGAAAAGGCAAAAAAATGTTTTTAGGGGGTATGATGTCTGAGCTCAATAGGTCAAAAAAGATTTTTTGGGCTTATAACGTCAGAAGTCAAAGGCAAAAAAATGTTTTTAGGGGGTATGATGTCTGAGCTCAATGGGTCAAAAAAGATTTTTTGGGCTTATAACGTCAGAAGTCAAAGGTATAAAAACGTTTTTAGGGGGTTTGATAAATTTTCTCAATGGGTCTAAAAACGTTTTTCTAAGTTTTCATCAATAAAGTCCGGGGCAGGCTTGCTGTTTTTTTTTTGGCAAACCATTTCGACCTTTGAACGCCTAATTAAGGTTTTATAAGCGAAATGCTTTAAATCCTTAAATTGCTGACTGAGGATTGCCGACTGAGGATTGTTGCAGATTGCACCATATTTGCGCAAGTGAAGAAGACTACCTGATTCTTACTTTGGCACTTTCTTATCAAACTGTTTCAGCTTGAAGCTGAAGCCCAAATTGGTATTGATATTATTCCATATAAATTGGGTTTTCCATGGGAAATGAGTAGGTGCTTCCATTGTCGATTGATAACTACCTTGCGAAATCACATAACCCAGGCTGTAATACATCCCAAAGCGCTGCTGAGTGTCGAAATACACTACGTAGCCCAGACTAAACACATTATTGATATCGTAGTCCGTTTCAAAATATTGGTAATGACTCGGCCCCCCCACAAAAGTGCCTGTAAATCGCAGGTATTGGAAAGAATAATTCACATACATGTTTTCGCGGCCAGCTTTGTTGAAAATATAATATGTGTAACCTGCCGTGGCACCCGGGCGCGAATTGAGCTTTGCACCCGAATAAAGGCCATTTGCATTTAAGGGATAAAGGATTCCGGCGTAAAACTGATGTTTGCCAACCGTCACATAAGGCGCCAGACTGATCACTTTGACATTATTGTCTAGAAAATGCTGATTGGAGGGAAAATTAGTGAATCCACCAAGGGTGATTCCCACTTCACGATTTAAACCGGTCGATTGTGAAAACGAACCTATCGATATCAGCAGCAACGAAACTGCCAACACAGAAGCCGTAATGTATTTTTTCATTTTTTTGTAGCTTTAACGAGAATGTTACTACAAATATAAGAATTTTTAGAGAGAATTTGATTGTATAAAGAATAGAATCATTGAATCACTTTATAAATTGCTGTCCGCCCACTTGAAAATTGAGAATTGAATATTGAGAATTGAGAATTAAAAAATATTCAATAATCAATGTTCAACTAACAATGCTCAAGTTAAGAAGGCACTTCCTAATACTCAATATCCAAATCCAACTGATCTTTGAACAACTGCAGATCGGGATTTTTTTCGGCCATGGCCTTGAATTTATCTACAGAAGAATATGGTTTGGCGTCACCATTATTTTCGGTATTGAGTTGCTCCTCTATTTCGAGGTGGTTGTTCTTCAAAGCAGTTTTCAGGAAATGCAAAATGGCAGGTTTGTTCGAAGCAAACTTCTCCATCAGCGTTTTATTGTCCAACAAAATAGAGTATTTGTAATCAGAAATCAACTCGGGCTTATGTTGTATCAGTCCTGCATAAAAAGTTGGCTGTTTTTCGTATTCCTTTGCCATTTCTTCCCAAACCTCGAACAGTTTTGCCTCGCCGAAAGGTTCTTCCCCATAGCGAATCTCGCTCTCCTTAACGGCTTCCACCTCTTCGGGTTTCTTTTCTTCTTTCAGCGAAACCACATTACCCATAGTAATGGATGCTTTCTTAACCGGCTGGGAAGTATTGGTATCCAGCGTTGTTTTGGGAGCAGGAGTATAAACTTTATTCTCTTCGGAAGCTATGCTTGTGGGCTCAACTTTTTTTTTAATCTCTTCGGTTTGGGGAATGGATTTGACAGCCGAAGTGGTGATGTTGCACATCTGTATGAAAGCAATCTCCACATGCAGACGTTTGTTGTTGCTGTTTTTATATTCGAAATCGAAGCGGTTGGCAATTTCCAGGTTTTTCACAAGGAAACTCTCCGAACATCGGGCCGCCAGTTCTTTGTATCTTTTTTTAATCGACTCGCTTGATTCCAGTAGTTTCAAAGTAATCTCGTCCTTGCACACCAGCAAACTACGGAGATGGGAAGCAAATCCTGCCAGAAATATCTGACCATCGAAACCATTCTCTATCACCACATCAATCTGGTTGAGGGCATCATGAATATTGTTTTGCAAAATAATGTCGGTCATGCGAAAATAATACTCGTAATCGAGGATGTTCAGGTTATCAATCACCGCCTGAAAAGTGATATTATTGTCCGACGAAATAGCTATCTGATCGAATATAGAAAGAGCATCGCGTAAAGCGCCGTCTGCCTTCTGGGCTATCATATGGAGGGCATCCTCTTCAAATCGTATCTTTTCGCAATTGGCGACATACAAAAGATGTTTGGCGATATCGTCTACCGTGATGCGTTTGAAATCAAAAATCTGGCAACGCGATAGAATCGTAGGAATGATCTTATGTTTTTCGGTCGTAGCCAGAATAAATTTCGCATAGGGTGGCGGTTCTTCAAGCGTTTTCAAAAAAGCATTGAAAGCGGCTGCCGACAACATGTGAACCTCATCGATGATATACACCTTGTATCTTCCTGCCTGGGGCGGGATGCGAACCTGATCGACCAGTGCGCGGATATCATCCACCGAATTGTTCGACGCGGCATCCAGTTCATGAATATTAAAAGATGTCAGTTCATTAAAAGAGATACAGGAATCACAAACATTGCAAGGCTCGAAGTTATCGGTCAGGTGGGTACAGTTAATGGTCTTTGCCAAAATACGCGCACAGGTAGTCTTCCCAACCCCTCTTGGTCCGCAAAACAAGAAAGCCTGGGCCAGTTGCTGCTGCTTAATGGCATTTTTCAGCGTTGACGTAATTGAGTTTTGCCCGACAACAGTTTCAAAAGTTGAAGGACGATACTTACGGGCAGAAACAACAAAATTCTCCATGAAAAAATTTACACTATTAACATCAGCAAAAATAATCAAAAAATGCTAACAGTAGAAAGCGGCAGTTTTTATAATTGGAAGTGGAAAGATTATGGCTAAATGGCTCTATTGTAAAATGAGTGAAGGTTATTAGCCTCTGTGTAACTTTGTGCTTCTTTGTGTAACTCTGTGTAATAACTTCTGCTAATAAATTGAAAAGTGATTATCGTCTCACTAATGACATTAAATGACTTTCTTCCTGAATTAACTGAATAAACTCAATTAACTAATTCCCACTCCGGTCTTCCGGCTTCGGTCTTCCGACTTCCTAAAACAAGAAACTCATCAAAATCCCTGCCGCCACAGCGCTTCCAATAAGTCCTGCTACATTGGGTCCCATGGCATGCATCAGCAGATGGTTGGTCTTGTCATATTGCAAACCCAGGGTCTGCGATA
>CAZNRQ010000437.1:0-3464 GCA_964574845.1 uncultured Bacteroidales bacterium | reverse complement strand
CTTGACTAACATGCAGGATACCTGGATAGGTTATCAATTCCTTGTACTTTTTCCAGAAGGTCCACATGGTTTCGGCACGGGCATCGGACAAGAGAGAAGCAATGATATCCTTTTCGGTTTGCCTGACCGATAATATCAACAGGTCGAGATAAGCCAGATCAGAGATGAGCATTTGGTCCTTAAACAGGGCAATTTCCCAAGGTATAGCCTCTCCGGTGCCTTTCCATATATAACCATCCATTATGATAGGTAAGGCTATATGGTTGGAGGTATCCGTTGCCATTATGATGTTGACAGAGTCGTTATAGGTGGTAAGCTTTTTCTTTATTTCAAAAGCTTTACCGTCTGAATTATCTTTTTCCATTCCTACAAAATACCTGTTTGGCTCGTAAGAATTAGCTTTTCCACTAATTCCATCTATTCTCGAATACTCATGATAATCACCATCATTTGTTGCTGTTATCACTTCCTTCCTACATTGGTTTATATAATCCACCAATTCATTGCTCATCTTCTTAATTGTATTAGCCTTTTCAAATTTCGAACTCATCTGGGCTGGAAATTGTGAGTTATTATGCTCGAATTCCATCATCACATGATGTAAGGAAGTATCTGATGCAGCAGTCATTTTATTGACCTGCATGTCGGAATAAACAATACCCTCAAAGATTCTTTCACCCATATTGCGGCTGGCCATGCCAAAGACCAGTACCGCTATGATAAGCGATGGCAGTACCTTATTGAGGGCTCCCCCTTCGGGATGTTTGGCGCGTTGCACCATAAATTTCAGGCTGAGATAGCCAAGTATAAACAAGCCGAAGCCTATGTCCATCATATAGAAGGCACCAGCGTAATGTTGCAATAAAAACAAAACTCCCAGTGCCAAATACATATACGATAGGTATTTCACAATATGCATCACCCTTTCCAGGCCCCAGCTTTCCCTTATTTTATTAATGCATAGCAGCACCATATACATCATCAGAAAAAAACCAATGCCCAGCATCAACAAATAGAATGCGCCGGGCAAATGATAGGTTTTATGAACCACACCGGCTACGATAGTCAGCGCAGCCAATACACCAAATATTGTTGTAAGTTTTTTCATAAAATAAGATGTTTTGTTGTGTTAGCTTTTGATCATGATCAGTACCATCTTGAATCGCTGAATGGCACTCAGCGAGTGAGGTACATTGGCCGGCATTATGATGCTTTGCCCGGTGGAGAGCAGATGAGGCTTGCGGTCGATGAATATCTCGGCTGTGCCGTCTATCACCTGAACCATGGCATCAAAAGGGGCCGTATGTTCGCTCAGGCCTTCGCCCTGATCGAAGGCAAAAACGGTGACAGTGCCTGTTGTTTTCTTTATGATGGTACGGCTTACTACCGCTCCGGGAGCATAGTCGACTACAGAGGTCTGGATAAATTCCTGTCCTCTTTCAAATTCGTTGGTTTCCATTTTATTTCGTTTTTTATAGGTTAAGATAAATAAGATAGCCACAAAGGCACAAAGATGCTCTAAGATAAACAAAGTATCCTTAAGAAAAACTTCGTGTTTTTTGGTGACTTGGTGTTTTGGTGGCTAACATTTATGCTCTTGCGATTAAGAATCAAAGATACATTTTATTTTGGACTAAAGTCCGGGTGCTATATTATACTTTAACACGACCTAAAGGTCGTGCCTAATGATTATAAAGGATTGAACACTAACTAGCCCCGACATTTATGTCGGGGTACAGAAATACAATGGAATCGGGGCTTCAGCCCAAACCATATTATATAGGTACAGGACCACTAAACCGTTTCTACAAAATTTACCTTAACCTCTTTGAGTTTGCCCAGCATATCGGCTATACGGCCCGCATGCTGCTGACGTACGGAGAACCTGATGACGCATTGGGTGTCGAACTGATGCGAAAGCTGGGTTACCTGCTCGTCTTTCAACACCCGCATGACATCGTTCATATGGTCGTATTTGAAAAACACCTCGTATATGTCCTGTACGGTTTTCTCGACAATGCTGTTGGCTTCGAGGGCTTCGCGGGCAGCGGTTTTGTAAGCATTGATAAGGCCCGGCACACCCAGTTTGGTGCCTCCGTAATATCGAACCACCACCACCAGGAGGTTGGTAAGGTCTTTCGACTGTATCTGCCCCAGTATGGGCCTTCCGGCCGTGCCCGAGGGCTCGCCGTCGTCGTTGCTCCGGAAAACTGTTTTGTCGGCTCCGAGGCGAAAAGCATAACAATGGTGGGTGGCATCGAAGTATTTCTTGCGTATGACATCCAGGGCCTGTTTCATTTCGGCTTCGGTGGTCACAGGCACGGCTATGCCTAAGAACTTACTGGCACGATCGCGAAAAATACCTTCGGAGGTTTGGGATATGGTGAGGTATGTATCGGTGAAGAGCATGGCAGAGCAAATGTAGGAAAAAGTCAGAATTCAGGAGTGAGATTTCAGAATTATGATTTTAAAAGACTTTAGGAGAAGTTGTGTGTTCAATTTTTTGTTCATAAAAATTTCGTCTTCACATCAGCTATTTGCAGCGGTAAACGTACATTTGCAGAAATATTTTTTATGTCAGCAGAGGTTTATAGTGAAGAGTCGATTAAATCGCTGGAGTGGAACGAACATATACGTTTGCGCCCGGGCATGTATATCGGCAAACTGGGCGACGGAACCTCGCCCGACGACGGGATATATGTGCTGCTGAAGGAAACCATCGACAATTCGATTGACGAGTTTGTGATGGGCAACGGCCGCACCATTGAGGTGACCATAAAAGAACAAAAAGTGACGGTGCGCGACTACGGACGCGGCATTCCGCTCAACAAGGTGGTGGACTGCGTTTCCAAGATCAACACAGGCGCCAAATACGACTCCAAAGTGTTCACGCATTCGGTGGGATTGAACGGGGTAGGAACCAAGGCGGTGAACGCTCTGTCTTCCTATTTCAAGATACATTCGGTGCGCGAGGGCAAGATCAAAACGGCAGAGTTTACCTGCGGCAACCTGGTGGAAGATTCAAAGATCACCGGCAGCGAGCTGAACAACGGCACCATAGTGAAGTTTCTGCCCGACGAAAAGATTTTTGGCAACTTCCATTTCATCACGGAATACGTGGAGAAGATGCTCTGGAACTATGCCTTCCTGAACAACGGACTGACGATTTTGTATAACGGTCAGAAGTTTGTTGCTAAAAACGGCCTGCTCGACCTGCTGAACAATTATATCGACAGCCCCATCCTCTACCCCATCATCCACATCAAGGAAAACGGTTTCGAATGCGCCATCACTCACAGCACTTCGAAATATAACGAGGAGTATTACTCTTTTGTGAACGGACAACATACCACCCAGGGAGGTACGCACCAGGCGGCTTTCCGCGAGGCGATAGTGAAAACGATACGCGAATTTTACAAGAAAGATTTTGAGCCTTCGGATATCAGGGAATCGATTGTGGCGGC
>CAZNRQ010000436.1:0-3474 GCA_964574845.1 uncultured Bacteroidales bacterium | reverse complement strand
ACGCTTTTTAGCCTCAATTGTTGCATTTATGTAAAATTATCTCAGGCAATGTCCGTATTATTAATATTTTTGTAAAAATTCAGCATTTCTCATGACCGTACTTTCCATCATCATACCGGCCTATAACGAAGGTAAGACCATTCACTTCATTCTTGATAAAGTCAAGGCAGTTAACCTTGTTCAGAACATTCAGAAAGAGATCATCATTGTGAACGACTGCTCGAAAGACAATACGGAAGAAGCTATCATGCAATACAAATCGCAAAATCCCGAACTGAACATTCAATATGTGAAGCACGAGGTGAATGCGGGCAAAGGAGCCGCTTTGCATACCGGTATTGCTAAAGCCACAGGAGATTATCTTATCATTCAGGATGCTGACCTGGAGTACGACCCTGAAGAATACAACATATTGCTGAAACCAATTCTGACCGGTTTTGCCGATGTGGTTTATGGTTCACGATTTATTGGTGGCAAACCCCACCGCATTCTGTTTTTCTGGCATTCTATAGGCAACCGCTTCCTCACCAAATTGTCGAACATGTTCACCAATCTGAACCTAACCGACATGGAAACCTGTTATAAATTGTTCAGAAGAGAATTCATACAAAGCATAAAATTGCGCGAAAACCGTTTCGGATTCGAGCCCGAAGTAACGGCCAAGATTTCCAGAATAAAAGAGATTCGTATCTATGAAGTAGGGATTTCGTATTATGGACGTACCTATGCCGAAGGCAAAAAGATCAGTTGGAAAGACGGTTTCCGGGCCATTTATTGTATCGCGAAATACGGTCTTTTTAAATTCAAATAGAAGGATCTGTCTATTCCTCTGACAGCTTCAGGATTTCGTCCACATCAATATCCATCATACAGCGGAAATGCTTTTTGGGACATTCCTTATAACCCAATTTGCTGCAAGGCCGGCATGATAATCCCGACACCTCAACAATGTGATAGTTTTCCTGTCCTTTAGGAAAATAAGGATACATACCAAAATCAGGAACTGTATTGCCCCACACCGATATTACCTTTTTCTTTAAAGCCGAGGCTATATGCATGAGCCCCGTATCAGGAGTGACGACCACCTTCGCCTGCAAAATGACAGAAGCCGACTGATTGAGGGTAAACACCCCGCAGCCATTGAAAACTTTTTCACCCAGCACGCTGCTTATCTGTTCTGCCTTCTGCGAGTCGGACTTATCGCCCAGCAACACTACAGGCAACTTTGTTTTAACACAGAATTCCATCATCTTTTCCACAGGCATTTGCTTGGTTTGTTGCTTGCTTCCTACCACCAGCACATTATACCCCTCCAGAAACTCATCAGGGAAATAATCGGACAGGGATATCATTTCGTTGGCCGGAATAAAATAATCGAGGCCCTGACCATCATTATGAACATTAAGTTTCTTCACAGCTCCGAAGTAGCGATCGACGATATGTATCTTAGGAAGCAGATTCATCTTCAGATTAGTCAGAAGCCATTTCTTTTTGTTAAGCTTATTAAAGGTGCCGCTTTCGACACCCAATGCCATTTTAACTCTTGATGAACGTAAATTCTTATGAAGATCTACCACAAAATCATAATCTTCGACTTTAAGATCCTCGAGAATGTCCGTCACCTTATTATTGATGATGTGAATTTTATCAATGTAGGGGTTCTCTTTCAACAAAGGTAGATACTGATTCTTGGTAAGAAAATGAACCTCTGCCCCCGGCAATTGTTGCTTCAGACATCTCACGACAGGAGTGGTTAGCACAATATCGCCAATGGAACTAAAACGGATAACCAGGATCTTTTTCGGAGGATACATGTATTGAATTACCTGAAAATAATGGTTTTCAAAAATAGTAAATAAATCATTTGAAAGGCTCAATTACTTAACTTGCAAATTTCCACTAAATTTGCATTATGCAATTTATAGATACACACACCCATTTATACGCTGAAGAGTTTACAGAAGATATCGATAAGGTTATCGGCAAAGCCATAGAAAATAAGGTCGACCGCATGCTGCTTCCCGATATCGATAGCCTGACGCGACCTGCCATGCTACAACTTCATGAAAAATATCCTGAAATTTGTCCTGTAATGATTGGTCTTCATCCTACCTCGGTGAAAGCAGATTACAAAAGTGAATTGGAGAAGATTGACGAAATTATGGATAAATACTCCTTTTGCGGGATAGGCGAAACGGGTATTGACCTTTATTGGGATAAAACTTTTTTTGCGGAGCAGATTGACTCTTTCACCTACCAGATCGAACTGGCACTGAAGCACGATCTTCCAATAGTTATTCATTCCCGTAAATCAACCAATGAAATATTCTCGGCTTTGAAGCCATTTAAAGATAAAGGGTTGAAAGGTGTGTTCCATTGTTTTCCGGGAAGTGTGGAAGAGGCCGCGAAAGTGATCGAAATGGGATTTTATCTGGGCATAGGGGGTGTGGTGACCTATAAAAACTCCGGTATGGCTGAAGTGGTGAAGCAGGTCGATCTGAAACACATACTGCTGGAAACAGATTCGCCTTACCTTACCCCTGCCCCTTTTCGCGGAAAGCGTAATGATAGTGCCTACATTCCGGTAATTGCGGAATTTATTGCTTCAATAAAAGGATTATCAGCGGAGGAGGTTGCGGAAATCACAACCTCTAATGCAAAACACTTATTTAAAATCTCCTGATTATGCAAAAGAACCGCTCTTTGCTCGTAATTTATACCGGAGGCACCATTGGAATGGTGCAGGACAGCGAAACCGGAACCCTGCTCCCTTTCAAATTTGAGCAGCTTTACTCTTATATCCCCATTCTAAAGAACTTTAATTACCACATCGACTTTCATGTTTTCGATAATCTCATCGATTCATCCAATGTGAACCCTGAATTCTGGGTAACGCTTGCCAGTGTAATTGAAGAAAAGTATGAACTTTATGATGGATTCGTGGTCTTGCATGGGACCGATACCATGTCATTCAGTGCCTCTATGCTGAGCTTTATGCTCGAAAATCTGAACAAACCGGTTGTTTTTACTGGTTCGCAATTGCCCATGGGAGTTATCAGAACCGATGGTCGGGATAATTTTATTAACGCTATCGAAATAGCCGCAGCACAAATCGATAACACGCCAGTGGTTCCTGAAGTCAGTATCTTTTTTGACAATAAGCTTTTCCGTGGAAACCGCACCACCAAGTTCAATTCTGAAAACTTCAAGGCATTCTTTTCAGGGAATTATCCTCTTTTGGCCGAGGTGGGTGTGAAGATCAGATATCAAAAAGAATATATCCAAAAGCCGAATTTCAAAAAACTGTTAGTTCATAAGAAATTTGACCAGAATGTGGCTTTACTTAAATTGTATCCCGGGATTTCGGACCACTTGGTGAATGCTGTTTTGCAAACAAAAGATCTGAAAGCATTGGTTCTGGAAACTTTTGGCTCAGGCAATGCCCCAACTGCTCCCTGGTTCCTTGATCAACTG
>CAZNRQ010000435.1:0-3493 GCA_964574845.1 uncultured Bacteroidales bacterium | reverse complement strand
TTACTAACGGGGGTAAATTAACTAATTGGGGGTAAACTCATATTCTAAGTCCCTACACACAAAAATCTTTTCTCATTGTTTTCCTTACAATTATACATTCATTCCAACCTACCCTTTTTATTCCGCAATTTCTTATCGTTAATCAGTCCATACATCCCCCTTCCCTACTACTATGCATTAAAATCTGAATTCTAAACCCACATAAATAAAAAAAAACTAATTTTGCCTAAAAATCAACCCTGCACCATGTCCGATAATGTCCCAGCTCAACCCAATGTTCGCCGCCTGAAGGCGATTATTATAGCCGAAGCCGCGGTGATACTGCTGCTTCTCATCCTGTTTATAACGGCCCGCTCGACGGTGCACACCTTTGTGGTGGAGAAAGAGAAAATGGTGAGCGAACGGCAGAGCATGCAAAAAACCCTGGATTCGCTGAAGGCCGAACACCAGAAAATGCTGTCGGAATACGGCATTATGACCCAGGACCTGAAGCTGAAGGATAGTACCATACAGGCCCAGACCGCCGAGATACAGAAGCTGATAGAGAGCAATGCCGGCAAAAACATGATTCAGAAAAAACTGGATTACCTGCGCGGCATCACACAGGACTATGTGGCCCAGATAGACAAGCTGCTGAAGGAAAACGAAAACCTGAAGACAGAAGTGGCCAGCGCCAAAAACGATATACAGACCGAAAAAGACAAGAACCAGGCCCTGAGCAAGGATAAAGACGACCTGACACAGAAGATAAGCAGTGCGGCTGTGTTGCAGGCCTACGGCATACAAGCCACAGGCGTAAGGTTTAAATCGGGAGGCAAGAAAGAAGAAGTGGTGGACAAGGCCAAGAGGGTGGAGAAGATAAAGATCACGTTTACGCTTTCGAAAAACCCCCTGGTTGAGCCCGGCCCCAAGACGGTGTATGTGCGCATAGCCCGCCCCGACAACGCCATATTGCAAGACGGACAGTCGTTCGAATATCAGGGTCAGCAGATCATGTATTCGCTGATGAAGGGCGTGAACTACGACGGCAAGCCGGTGGCGGTGACGCTGTATTACGAAAAAACCGACCGCATTATAGCCGGTTCGTACAACATTACGGTGTTTTCGGACGGACAGGATATAGGTCAGACCACTTTGGTATTGAAATAATAAACACTAAAAACAACATACACATGAAAAAACAACTGAGCATTTTTGTAAGCCTGGCCCTGATGATACTGATGTCGGGTTCGGCTTTTGCACAAAAAGAAGTGATCAAAACAGAAAAGATCAAGGTAGGCATAGATTGCCCTATGGGCAAGGCAGCCATAGAAAAAGAACTGGTGAAAACTCCGGGAGTGAAGACCGTGGTAGTGAGCATGGATACCAAAGTAGCCACCATCACTTATGTGGACGGCAAAACCAACCGCGACCAACTGGTAGCTTCTATTGAGAAGATAGGTTACAAGACCGAATATTCGAAATCGACCACTACGGTGAAATCAGGCTGTTCGAAATCGTGCGAGAAGAGCTGCGGACATTGATGGCGGCTTAGATTGAGCTTATTAAAAAAGCCCTGCAGAAATTCTGCAGGGCTTTTTTTTTATCACTTAACTTTAAAAAAATGTACTTTAAAACCCGGGTGAGCGTATCTCGTCTTTCACCACAAAAGCATCGGGGAATTCGCCCAGCAGCTTTTGCTTGAATCCTTCGGCATCCATGCGGGTGCGGAAATCGCCCACGCGCACCTTATAATAAGGCGACTGAAACATCAGATAGACGCTCATATCGGGAAACATGGACATGAAAACGCCCTTTTTGCTATAAGCCTTGCTCTTGGAGTTGTTGCCCGAGTCGAAAAATATCTGCACACGCCAACCAATGATCTTTTGTTTGGAATTGAGATAGATATGCTTGCTCACCAGCGACGAAATGCCGTCGCCTTCCACCACAGTGATCTTCCCTGTCTGGGCCTTAGCCACAAAAACTACGGATAACAAACAAAAGGTGACAAGCAGTTTTTTCATAGGATATTAACGCGCCAGCGACTCCAGCACCTTAGGTTGAATACTGATGACAGGAATGGGCGAATTGTTGACCATCTGCATAGCGAAAGGTCCCAGCCAGATGTTGGAGGTTTCCTGTTCCTGCTCGGTCATGATAAAGATCTGGTCGGCGCCAATTTCTTCGGCATATTGAATGGTGGCCGTGGTGATGTTGTCGCAATCAACCGACTTAATGGTATGTTTGATTTCGTTTTCCTTGAGGAATTTCTCCACCTGCTCGGTATATTTGGTAACAATGCGACGGATGGATTTCAGTGTAGAGGATTGCAGCTCCAATACATGTATCTCGGCATTGAAAGCGCGGGCCATTTCCATAGCAAAAGGCACTTTCTGACGGGTAGCCGCCGAATTGTCGAGAGGAAGTACTATCTTTTTGATGGTTTTCTTAATGGGATAGGTTTCGCGAACCGTGATTACCGGGCAGGGCGAATAGGTAACTATCTTGCTGGCATTGCTACCAATCATGAATGATTCGAAGCCCGAAACCCCATGAGAACCTGTTATTATGAAATTAGCATCGTTATATTTTGCCTGGTTGGCAATTTCTTTGTAGACCTTACCCTTGCGCAGTTTGTAGCTGAGGGCGCCTTTTTTCAGCGATTTGGCATACTTTTTCTGCAGTTCTTCAATTCTGGCTTTGGCTTCCTGACGGTGCTCGTGACCGGAATTGTCGTAGATAGACTCGTCAGTATCGGGTTTGTCGACCCACACCATCATGATGTCTGCACCAATAACATTGGCTATTAATATGGAATACTCAAGGGCCTGAATTGAATTCTTCGAAAAATCAATTGCCACTACAATCTGTTTCAAAACCTCCGATTTTTTCATAACAAAGTTTTTATAAATTTACGAAATTGTTTTTAACGTTATAACAAAATTAGAAAATAAACTATATAAAGCCGGGGGGTAATCCGATACGCTCCTCCCCATGATTTATACCCTATTCCCTAAATTAGGCCTCAAATATAAATAATGTCTGCAACACAAGCGCTATACTGACTGCCTATTTTTAAAATTTTATATCGTTGAAATTGCTAATTTTGTTGAAAAGAAAGCAACAGCATGGTGAACGACAACTTAGATCCGGAGAAAACCAACCTCTCGCCCAACGAATTGGAATTCGACAAATTCCTGCGTCCGGGTAGTTTCGAAAAGTTTTCCGGTCAGGGACAAATAGTAGAGAATCTTAAAATATTTGTGAAGGCAGCCAAGCTTCGCGGCGATTCGCTCGATCATGTGTTGCTTCATGGGCCTCCGGGATTGGGCAAAACCACCCTGAGCCATATCATAGCCAACGAACTGGGCGTAGGCATTAATGCCTACGCCCAGTTCGTTGGCTATGATATGGCTCAGGGTGGTTTTGCCCAATCCCGGAGGCCCATGAAGCAACACATGATCGAGCGAATCGCCGCGAAGCTTGGCTGCCTTCACAAATATTTTAAGAT
>CAZNRQ010000434.1:1583-3494 GCA_964574845.1 uncultured Bacteroidales bacterium | reverse complement strand
AAAGGCATCAGGCTGGTAAGTTAGGAAATAATTAACCGAAATTCCCTGAATGAATTAATTTATACCGAGGATCACTGGAGATTGTGCAAATTATTAATTCTTGAAAAATGGTATAAGCGTTGGATGTAGCGTAAATGGATTAGCAATGAGTGGAAAAAACGTATTTGTTTTTGTGGTTTGCGGAGCGGATGAACATATCGCTACCTTAAACTATTCATTAAATTCACTGAAAAGATTTTCAAAAAACGAAATTCTGGTTGTTACGGATTTATTACGCAATAAGATCAACATAGAGCATGACCATATTATAGACATTAATACCCCCCAACATTTCGATCATCATCAGGCAAGTATTTTTTTAAAAACAGGAATATATAAATTTCTCGACCTCAATGATAACTATTGTTATCTGGACAGCGATGTTATTGCCTTATCTTCACATGTCGACGACATCTTCCAGCACCAATACGGTCCCGTTACGTTTGCTGCAGATCATTGCAAAATCAATAGCTTTAGTCCTTATGCGGTGAATTGTGGTTGTTATGAAAGAAAAAATAAAGACCAAAAAGCTTTTATTGAGGCAATAACCCGTATCATTCCAGATTATAAACATGACGTAATATTCCATAGCGAAAAAGGCCGGGAACTATATCGGATATTAAATGAAATTAAAGAAAATCCTTTAAAAAATATCCTACTGATATTGAATTACCTGTTGGCACGCTATATCTTTAAAAGCAACAGCAATATTTCCAGTTGGGGAAGTGGCTTAAAATACAGCTCGAGAAAAAAGGGATGGATTGATTTGGAAGGGAATCTGGTAATGTATAATCTGACTTCTGTTGCAAAAAAAATAAAAGAAAGCAGTGAGTTTTCCTTTAGCAAAAGAAAAATGATGTGGGTGAATAAAAAAAACGAAAATGTGTTTTTATCCCATTGCAATCACCTTACCGATGAAATCAGAAAAAAATTTACAGTTGATATCAACAAAAAAGACTTCCAGCATTGGAATGGAGGTGTTTTTCTTTTCAATAAAAGTTCGACTGAATTTTTAGAAACCTGGCACCAACACACCTTGGATATTTTTACTGACTGCAAATGGAAAACTCGAGACCAGGGAACCTTGGCTGCCACTGTTTGGCAATTGGGGCTGCAAAATCAAAAAACACTTCCTGCAGAGTTTAATTTCATTGCCGATTATTTTAACCCTCAAATAACCTTTAAAGAAGGGATGGGGTTTACACGTGATAATTTCAAAAGTATTGTATCCCCCCATTTTATACATGTCTATCATGAATTTGGCAATAAAAACTGGGATATATGGAAGGCAGTTGAAAGTATAGTAGAGAAGAAAAACAAATAACCATTTTTTACAAGGTTACAAGTTGTTTTTATAAATATTTATATTGTACCACATATCTCTCAAGGAATTTAAAAACTTCGGATTATCATTTTTTTCAAATTATGGTAGTCATAATTCTCAATATGACTATTCAATATGAGCCGGAAAATTGGTTCAAAAAAGCAGACTATTTTATCCCCTCCCCCCGAAAGCATGTATTTCAGAATGAATGGTAATATTAATACTTGCTGGTTGAACAGTATCACATGCTTGACATTATTATAATCCCAGAAATACTGGTTTTACACATTTCCCTAAAATTAATACCATTGGCTACCCTTAGAATAATGTTCAGACCCAAAGAAAAGGGAACTGAAAATAGCAGTTCTTTTTTTACTAGGGACATGAATATATATCCGGTAATTTTGAAAAACCATTCTGATCTCCCGATTTACTTGTCATAAACACTGCGTCACGCATCTCCACCACTGCGTCACGCATCTCCACCGCTGCATCACGCATCTCCACCACTGCGTCACGCATCTCCACCACTGCATCACGCATCTCCA
>CAZNRQ010000434.1:0-1483 GCA_964574845.1 uncultured Bacteroidales bacterium | reverse complement strand
TCTCCACCACTGCGTCACGCATCTCCACCACTGCATCACGCATCTCCACCACTGCATCACGCATCTCCACCGCTGCGTCACGCATCTCCACCGCTGCGTCACGCATCTCCACCACTGCGTCACGCATTATATGCCCCCTCGCATTTCATTAAATTAACTAATTTCGTAACTCCTTTTAAATAGTACCATTTGGAAAGTAATAACAAAATAATACACGGCTTATGGATAGGACACACACTTTCCCCTATAGAACTTTTGTGTATTAAATCATTTATGTTCCACGGCCACGAATTCCATCTCTGGACATACGACGTTGTTGGAACCATTTTGCCTGAAAGTTTGATTTTAGAAGATGCCAGCCTAATCATTCCGGCAGAAAAGGTATTCGCTTATTCGAACAGAAACCAATATGGACATGGCAAAGGCAGCTTTGCCGGGTTTTCGGATATTTTCCGATACAAATTACTCTATGAAAAAGGAGGCTGGTGGGTGGATATGGATGTGTGTTGCCTGAAACCTTTTGATTTTGTGGAAGAATATGTTTTCCGTAGTCATCATGATCTTCCTGTAGTAGGCAATATAATGAAATGTCCTAAGGGAAGCGAACTGATGAGGTTGTCCTATGAGGAAGCCGTAGCGGAGGTAAATTCTGATAACAAGAATTGGAAAAAGCCTATACAGATACTCAATAGGAACATTGTAAAGCTGGATTTGAAAAATTATATTCTTACAATTACAAACTCAGATAAGTATTTTGTAGTTAGGAGTTTAATCAATTCTGTCAGACCCATACCCGAAGCCTGGTATGCCATTCACTGGACAAATGAAGAGTGGCGGGCCATTGGGTTCAACAAAAATGCCATTAAAAAGAAATCAGTTTTAGGACAACTACTCACCACGTATAATTTGTTCGAAAAACCCCGCCGGATTCCTTTGCTTATAAACCAATATAAGCTGAGTTGGGGCTTTATATTACTTAAAAAAGTGCCTTTTTACTTCTATCATTATTTGAAGAAGGTTGTATTGTTCCATTCAAAAAACTGATAAGAAAAACTAAACCATCTTAAAAGTAAATTTATCACGGAAATATGCCGGTAAATTCCCAACAGCTATTCTGTCCTGTTCCATAGTATCTCTGAAACGTACCGTAACGGTGTCTTCCACCAGGGTTTCGTTGTCGATGGTGATACAATATGGAGTTCCAATTGCATCCTGACGACGATAGCGGCGGCCAATGGCATCCTTTTCGTCGTACTGACACATGAAGTCAAATTTCAACAGGTCGATAATGCTGCGGGCTTTCTCGGGCAGGCCATCCTTTTTTACCAGAGGTAGTACGGCAATTTTTATAGGAGCCAAAATGGGGGGAATATTCAATAATTCCCTAACGGAACCATCTTCCAGTTTTTCTTCTTTGTATGAATTGCTGAGTATGGCCAGGAACATGCGATCCAAACCGATGGAAGTTTCCACCACATAGGGC
>CAZNRQ010000433.1:0-3503 GCA_964574845.1 uncultured Bacteroidales bacterium | reverse complement strand
GTGCATTAATGATAATCGCTTTGGGTAATGGTTTGTTCAAAGGCAATTTGCAGGCAGTGGTGGGTCAGATGTATGACAACGACAAATACCGCAAATTCCGCGACAGCGCTTTTATGATATTTTATATGGGTATCAACGTGGGTGCATTCTTCGCTCCATTTGTAGCCAAAGCCATTAAAGGATATTGGCTGAAAACAAACGGTTATCTGGAAAATGCCGATCTGCCATCGCTATGCCATCAGTATTTAAACGGAACACCTTTAAAAGATCCCGCACAGTTTCAAACCCTGGCCAATAAAGCCATCATCGCAGGGGGAGGAAAATCGGCTACGGATCTGGGTGCTTTTGCTACAGACTATATTCAGGTTTTTTCGACGGGTTTCAATTATGCATTTGGTATAGCAGCCGGAGCCATGATATTGTCGCTGGTGATTTATCTTATCTTCAACAAACTTATCCCTGCCAAACAGGTGGAAGTTGTTAAAACAGAAAACAAATCTACAGTAACCTTAGGTACTAATGTAAAATCGGTGATCATATCAGTGGTTTTAATGGTGCTTATTACTTTGGCTTTTCATGCTGCCGATTACTTTACTGATGTGAAAGACATTAACTACAAATTAGGACTTGTCGTTGGTCTGTTCGTTGGTTTTGTTTCATTGGTATTCCAGTTATCCACCAAAGAAGAACGTCCCCGTATTACGGCTCTGGGTTTGGTGTTTCTCGTGGTTATATTTTTCTGGATGTCCTTCCATCAAAATGGTCTGACGCTTACCTATTTCGCTAAATCTTATACGGTTCAGTTTGTAGGGCCTTTTACACACTTGTTCTTTGACATTTGGTCTATATTATGTGTAATTGCAGCTATGGCTGGTGCTGCTATGTTGTTCTTTACCAAAAAGGCCTGGATGAAAATTATTGGTGCTGTTATGTTTGTGGGCTTCGGCATAGGATGTTACTTATTTGCCAAAAACAGTGACCCCATGACTTCTATTTCGCCCGAAGTATTCCAATCGTTCAATCCTTTATTTATTGTTTCGCTAACGCTTCCTGTAATGGGATTTTTCGCATGGTTGAACAAAAAAGGTAAAGAGCCTTCATCTCCTAAAAAGATCGGCATCGGGATGTTTATTGCTGCCGCTGGGTTTATGCTCATACTGATTGCTTCTCTGGGGCTTGTTTCTCCGAAAGACATGGGTGGAGCCGCCGTTGAAGAGATTCACCGCGTTTCACCTTATTGGTTGATGAGTTCCTATTTAATTCTCACCATTGCTGAACTTTTCTTAAGCCCTATAGGTTTATCTTTTGTATCGAAAGTAGCGCCGGCACGCTTCCAGGGTTTGATGCAGGGAGGCTGGCTGCTGGCAACTGCCGTAGGCAACAAGTTCCTCTTTGTAGGTAGTTTGATGTGGGGTAAAATTGAATTATACATGCTGTGGGGAATATTTATCATCTGCTGTGTTCTGGCCGCGATATTCATTTTCTCTATCATGAAACGTCTCGAAGCAGTAACCAAGTAAAATAAACCATGAAATAATAAAGGCTGATGATTGATACTTATTCGTTCATCAGCTTTTTTTTAATAACCACCAAAAATAATAACCATGAAAAGAACCTTACTCTTTATTTGTTTTGTAGCATTTACCATGAATGCTTTGGCACAATTTCAGGTGGGGCATCGTTCCATCACCTATACTGATCCAGCACGAAGCAATCGAAGTATTGCAACAGAGATCTATTATCCTGCAACAACCGCAGGTGATAATGTAGCGTTTGCCACTGGACAATTTCCCCTTATTGTCTTTGGTCACGGATTTGTGATGTCATATTCCCTATACGATTACATCTGGAATGCGCTAACGCCACTTGGATATATCGTTGCATGCCCGAATACAGAAACCAGTACATCGCCGGTTCATGCAGATTTCGGAGCTGATCTTGCTTTTCTGATCAATAAACTAAAATCCGAAAACACGAATTCATCTTCACCATTTTATCAAAAATTAACGAATAAATCTGCTGTTATGGGACATTCCATGGGTGGAGGATCAGCATTTCTGGCATGCGCAGGCAATTCTGTCCCTGATGCTATGGTAACTCTTGCAGCAGCGGAAACTACTCCATCATCAATAACAGCAGCAGCAACAGTAACTACCCCGAATCTTGTCATTTCCGGCTCGGATGATTGCACAGCTCCGGCTGCCACCCATCAAACTCCAATGTATAATGCGCTGGCAAGTTCATGCAAGGTATTTATCAGCATTATTAATGGTAGTCATTGTTACTTTGGCAATTATAGTTTCCTTTGCACTGCAGCCGAATCTTTCTGTTTACCTGTTCCATCACTAAGTCGTGCAGCGCAACAAACCACTACAATGAATTTTGTTAAGCCCTATCTTGATTATTTCCTAAAGGGCAACGTTGCTTCATGGAACTACTTTGTTGATTCATTGAGTGCTTCATCCAATATTACCTTCATCAACAATTGCCCAATAAATCCGACATCGGTGGATAAACAACAAGGAAATGCCACATTCGACTTATATCCTAACCCTTCAATAGACTATGTAACGGTTAGCTTGTCAGCTATTCCTGCTGAAGGCACCCTTCAACTGGTGGATATTACCGGAAGACCAATCGCATCCAAAACGATTTCAGAATCAGCTATGAGTCTCGAAAGCAGTTTCAATATCAACAATCTGGCTTCAGGGCTTTACTTCATCAAACTGAATAGTAAAAACACCACCTTAAAAACTCAGCGATTTATTAAGCTGTAGCATAAAAAGTGACCATTAAAAAAGAGCTGAATTTCATTCAGCTTTTTTTTTATCAGATCAGTCCTTCATCAGCAAAGCTGTAAAATCTTTCCTCCCCAATAATTATGTGATCCAACACCCCTATATCAAGTAGTGTCCCGGCATCTTTTAGCTTTTTGGTCAATTTAATATCAGCCTCGCTTGGTTTTAGGTTCCCGGAGGGATGGTTATGGCATAATATAATGGAACAGGCATTATTCTCAATGGCTGTTTTAAATATTCGCTTGGGATCAGCCACGGTTCCTGAAATACCGCCTTCGCTTATCATGACCTTTTTTATGATCTTATTGGCGCGGTTTAACAGCAGCACCCAGAATTCTTCATAATGAGAATCCGAAAGATTGGCATGAAAATACTCATACACATCTTTGCTACTGCTGATCTGCTGCTTGATGGCAATCTCAGATTCCCTTCGCCGCCGGCCCAACTCGAGAGCAGCAATGATGCTTAAAGCTTTGGCCTCGCCAATACCATTAAAAGCCATTAGGTCAGAAAAATTCAGTTTCGACAATTCGATAAGATTATCCGAAACATGATGCAGAATCCTTTTGGACAAGTCCACGGCTGTTTCTTTTGAAGATCCTGAACGTAGAAGAATTGCCATGAGTTCGGCATCGCTTAAAGCCGATTTACCTTTATTGATCAGCTTTTCTCTGGGCCGGTCATCCTCAGCCCATTGCTTAATAT
>CAZNRQ010000432.1:0-3512 GCA_964574845.1 uncultured Bacteroidales bacterium | reverse complement strand
GCAATGCCTTATAGCGTTTACGGGCAATCGCCGGCAACAGCACATACTGCCGCATATCTTCCGGAAGTTTAACAGGATTCTGTTCCCTGGATGCTTTACGCACTACACCTGAACGTGAATGAGCCAAACGTGTGGTAATGCGCATCAGAACGGGCAGATGGTATTTTTCCGACAGTTCAAATCCATAATGAACCATGTCGTAAGCTTCTTGTTGATTTGTGGGTTCCAGGATAGGAAGCAAAGCGAATTTGCCGTAAAATCTCGAGTCTTGTTCGTTCTGTGATGAATGCATAGAAGGGTCATCAGCTGCAACCACTATCAATCCTCCGTTGGTTCCTGTGATTGCCGAGTTCACAAAAGCATCGGCAGCCACATTCAGTCCGACATGTTTCATACAGGTCATAGTTCTTCTTCCGGCGTAGGCCATTCCAATAGCTGCTTCTACGGCCGTCTTTTCATTGGCGGCCCAATAAGCATTGATATTTTTGGCATGGGCCTCTTTGGAATGATCAATATATTCGGTTATTTCGGTAGAAGGCGTTCCGGGATAAGCGTATATAGCGGTAATACCGGCATCAATAGCACCTTGTGCAATTGCTTCATCACCTAATAGCATTAATTTTTGCATGGTTCAGCAGTTTAATTTCTGTCTTTTGAGTTGCGACAAAACTAAGTATTTTTTTATTGACAGCAATACTGCAAACGACTCCTTTTTTAAATAAAATATTACAGTAATTAATCCTGCGTCAATTACTATGAATCGCATTTCAGATTGGTTAAGGGGTTATCATAAATATTTTACGGCAGTCGGCCAGATTGATATCCGACCATGAATTTGTATTTATCTCTACACACACCATAGTGGAAGGAGCCATGCTGGATATCTTTTCTTCAAGAAAATAATTTGCAAACCCGGTGATATGTGGATTGTGGCCCACCAAAGCAACTTCAGACAATGAATCGTCAAGTTCGAAAAGTATATCAAAAAAGGAGGCTGCATCCTTTAAATATAGTTTGACATCACTGTGTATTTTATTTTCTTCAAGGTTCATTCCTGCAGCAATAATTTTAGAAGTTTCAACAGAACGCATGGCCTGACTGTTTATAATGCAATCAAAAATTATTTCATGCGACAACAAATATTGCATCACCTTTTGTGTATCAGCTATGCCTTGGGAAGTTAATTTTCTTTGTGGGTCCGTTATGTTGGCATCAGCATCAATAGCTTCTGAATGCCGCATCAGGTAAAGTCTTTTCATTAGTCCAAATAGAGTCTTATTAGTAGTTATGAATTATTTTGATGTTTATGTAAAGCACAAAACCTTTCCTGTTTTTGCAGAAAAGGTTCTGAACTATCGATTACAGATATTAATTAATAAGCAAACAAAGGAAAATCGCGCATCATTTTCTGCACTCTTTCGCTAACTGATGCTATTACTGATTCGTTTTCAATATTGGCAATAACTTCGTCCAGCAAGTCAACTATCATAGGCATATGTTCTTCTTTCATGCCGCGGGTAGTAACAGCAGGTGTTCCTACTCTTAATCCAGAAGTGGTAAATGGCGAACGACTATCAAAAGGAACCATATTCTTGTTCACAGTAATATGTGCCTTAACCAAAGTGTTTTCTACCACCTTGCCGGTTATTTCAGGAAATTTGGTACGAAGATCAATAAGCATCAAATGATTGTCCGTGCCACCTGATATTACTTTGTAACCTTTATCAGTGAAGCACTTTGACATGACTGTAGCATTCTTTTTCACCTGGGTTACATAATCCAGATACGAATCACTTAGGGCTTCACCAAAAGCAACTGCCTTGGAAGCAATCACGTGTTCAAGAGGTCCGCCTTGTATGCCTGGGAATACTGCCGAATCTAACAGTGCTGACATCATTTTTATCTCACCTTTAGGAGTGGTTAGTCCCCATGGGTTTTCGAAATCTTTACCCATAATGATCATACCGCCACGTGGTCCGCGAAGAGTTTTATGTGTGGTAGTAGTAATGATATGGCAATAAGGCACAGGATTGTTCAGTAATCCTCTGGCAATAAGTCCTGCGGGATGCGCAATATCTGCCATTAGTAAAGCGCCAATCTTATCAGCTATTTCGCGCATGCGTTTAAAATCCCAATCACGTGAATAGGCTGAAGCACCTGCAATCATCAACTTCGGGCATTCGCGCAAAGCTACTTCTTCCATCTTATCATAGTTCACCATGCCAGTCTCTTCTTCAACACCGTAATCCACCACTTTATAAAGAATACCTGATGAATTTACTGGAGAGCCATGCGAAAGATGTCCTCCATGCGAAAGGTTCAATCCCATAAAGGTATCGCCAGGTTTCAGACAGGTCATCAGCACTGCCATATTGGCCTGTGCTCCTGAATGGGGTTGCACATTGGCATAATCTGCCCCAAACAACTGTTTAGCTCTATCAATGGCTATCTGTTCCGTTTGATCCACTATCTGGCAGCCACCATAATAACGTTTACCTGGATATCCTTCGGCGTATTTATTGGTCAGTACCGAGCCCATAGCCTGTAGTACCTGTTCGCTAACAAAATTTTCGGAAGCAATGAGTTCTATTCCGTGCAACTGTCGTTCATACTCCAACTGTATGAGGTCGAATATCTGTGTGTCTTTTTTCATGAGAAAATATTTTGTTGTGTTGGCCGCAAAATTAATTATTTATTGAATCGTGGAGTAAAAAAGTTTGGAAGATGGGAAAGGAATAAAAACATAGAAATATTGTATTGAAACCCGCATGCAATTGTTCATTCAAAATGCCTCTTAGCAAGTAATAAATCATTCTTATATCGAATAAGCTCTTTCCCTTCTAATGATATTTGCACTTTTGTTTCAATACCCGGTGACCACAGACTGTTCCCATTGATAACCATGCCCTCGATTATTTTCTTGTGACGTTTTTTTTGCGGAAAATAAAGAGAGCAAAAATCAAAATTTCAGGATTTCCCCTCCCATTTCATTTTTTTCCTTTAGGTTTGTAGTATTAATCATTCTCATGAAACTGTTTCCAAAAATATCCCTTACCGGCGATCTGGGCAGTGGCAAAAGCCATCTTAGCCGCCTTCTGTCCGAACGACTGGGATATAAGATCATTTCTACAGGGCTTATACAACGCGAAATTGCTGCTAAATATGGCATGACCACACTAGAATTGAACGAATACACCCGCACTCATCCTGAAATTGACGATGAGATCGATGGTCGTGTCTCAGAACTCGAAAATTCCTCTGAATCTCTTATTTTTGATTCACGTTTGGCCTGGCACTTTGCACCACGTTCATTTAAGATTTATCTTACTGTGGATCCGGATGTCGCTGCTGCTCGTATATTCAACGACCAACGGGCAAGCGAGAAATATCGGTCTGTAGAGGAAGCCAAGGCACAAATTCTTGCCCGACGTCAAAGTGAATTGCAGCGATTCAAAGAATACTATAATATAGACTATGCTGATCTTAATAATTACGACATTGTAGTAAATACC
>CAZNRQ010000431.1:0-3523 GCA_964574845.1 uncultured Bacteroidales bacterium | reverse complement strand
ATCCAGATCCTCGTCCATGGCCCGAAGATTTAGTTGTTCTATGTCTTCGGCCTCACAAATAAAATCTATGCCTTCGGTATCAATTTTATTATTGATCAGGGCGTCGAAAATAAAGGTATCGTTGGGGCAGGGCGAAAAACCGAGTTTGATAATAAAAGACATAGTGAGTTAAGATTTCAATATAATAAGAGCAAAGTTATGCAAAAGCAGCGAAAATTTCAATAAGTCTTCTGTTTAGAATACCTATAGCCAGAGGGATGTTCCAGTTGTTGAGATTGCGGGGTTCAATGTAGTTTGAAATGGCTCTTAACTGAAAACAGGGAATCCCTTTTTTAAGGCAGCCGAACAAAAAAGCAGCGCCTTCCATGCTCTCAACCTGGGGTGAAAACATTTCCACAATCTTTTCTATTCGTTCGGCCTGTCCATTGACAGTATTCACTGTAATGCCATTCACTTTTTGCAGATCATTGATAAAGCTGTTTGGAGTGAGAGTGAGATTTTGCAATATGCCTCCTTTGGTCATAAAGGGTTCAGCAAAGTCTTTGGCAAAATCCATTTGGTAGAGGGGGATAAACTTTTCGCCGTAATCGGCACCCATTTCAGAAAAACAGTCAGTGGTAACATTTACCAGTTGTCCGGGTTGAAGTTCTTTAGTAAAACTTCCGGCTATTCCGACATTGATAGCCAGATCGAAATCATCCTTGTTTACACCACCCATATGAAAAGCGGTAGCCACCATCCCCACACCTGTGATCAGCAATGTCATTTCATGACCTGCATAGGTCGTGGAGTAGAAATTTTCAGAAGGAATTACAGAAACCTTAAGCATGTTTGCCAAAGGTTTTATTTCTTCAAAAGTGGCCGAAACAATAAGAATTCTCATGTATAAACAGCTTTATAAAAAGAAAGTTGCCCTGTTATCAGAACAACTTTCTTATATTCTTAGGTTCAAATTATTTTTGAATATTGGGCAATTCGAGTCCGTAGCCCTTCTTTTTGTCTTCTACCTTCAGCAAGAAGGCAAAGAGTATTGACAGTATACCAAAACACATGAAGATCAGCATTGGAACAGTGTAGTTGTAATTTGTGACTGTCTGTCCTTTTATAATAGAAGTTCCGCTGATGCAGAATCTATCAAGCACCCAGCCAATAAGCATTGGTACTCCCCAAAGTCCTATATTTTGAATCCAAAATATAAGCGCATAAGCGGTTCCTAATTGTTTTTCAGGAATAATTTTTGGTACTGAAGGCCACATTGCTGAAGGGACAAGCGAAAACCCTATGCCAAGGACAATAATTAAAAAGATAGCGAATCCGGGGCTATTAAAAATTGGAATTGCAAAAAACAAGTGAACAAAAATAAGTAATATTGCCCCGATTATCATTATAGTAGCGCCCTTACCTTTTTTGTCATAAATGCTTCCAAAAATCGGCGTGAGCAATATATTCCCGAAAGGCAATAACGAAGGAATGTCCCCCGCAAATTGTTCGCTTATACCAAATTTGTTAATCATAAGGTTTGCAGCGAATTTTAGGAATGGAAAAACAGCGGAATAAAAAAGAACACAAAGTATGGCGATATACCACCACCCCTTGTTTTTTAAAATTAGTCCGATATCTTTTATTCTAAATTTGTCTTCTTCAAAGTTCAAATCATTTGCATTGGCAGCATCAAGTGATTTATCAAGCTTTTTATCCTGAAAGCAATAGATAATATAAGTGAGTAAGCCTATACAGAGCAATAGAAATCCGATTAAAACAGGCATTGCAACATTATCATGTCCGCCAAACGAAGCAAAACGGGCAGAACCAAATAATGCCAAACCCGTTCCCAAACGAGCTACTGCAAGTTGAAGCCCCATAGCTAAAGCCATCTCATGCCCCTTGAACCATTTGACAATGACTCTGGATGTAGTAATCCCGGCAACCTCACATCCAACCCCAAAAACAGCAAAACCAATTGTTGCCATCCAAACTTGTGCAGGAAAAGTCCAAATAATAGTCCATGAAATTCCGTCTAGTGCGTGGGTTGTAATTGCCCAGTATTTTATTCCTGCCCCAAGAACCATCAGTATTCCCGCTCCTATACCTGTAAAACGAACCCCCATTTTATCAAGAATGAACCCTCCGATAATCAGAAAAAACAGGAATACATTAAACAAACTATAGCCTCCCTGGTAAAATCCATATGCTTCGCTGTTCCAGTGAACCTGCCTTTCTATCATTTGCTGAAGCGGGGATAAACAATCGGTCAGATAATATCCTGCAAACATTGTTATCGAAATAATTCCAATTGCGATCCATCTTGCCGCTTTCGAATCTCTCAGTACTTTTTGAATTTGCTCTGTCATAAATTTTAGTTTTAAGGTGCAAATATAGGGTTTTGTTTTTTAGGATTTCTGTATTTTTCTGTATTATTGAAAAGTCATTGGGTTTTGTTTAATTTCGGACAAAATTCCGTTTAACTTCGCCATCGTAATAATTTCTATGAGCATTCATCCCGATATTCTAATCACTATTTTAGGCCCTACCGCTACGGGGAAAACCACTCTGGCAGCACATTTGGCTGACAGAATTGGTGGGGAAATCATCAGTGCAGATTCACGACAGATATACCGGAATATGGATATTGGAACAGGGAAAGATATCTGTGATTATACCGTAAATGGCAGAGTCATCACGTTTCATCTGATAGATATCGCCGAGGCTGGGGAAGAGTATAATTTGTTCCGGTTTGGCGCTGATTTTAAAAAGGCCTTTGAAGAAATAACTGCGAGAAAAAAGGTTCCTATTTTATGCGGCGGTACGGGGCTTTACATTGAATCCATACTAAGGAACTACGCTGTTCCGGATGTGCCTCAATCGGATGAATTCCGCAACTCTTTAGAAAACAAAACCGATGATGAACTGAAGGCCGAATTGATGAAGTATAAGTCGCTTCACAATGATACGGATACTGAAAACCGCAGGAGACTGATCCGGGCTTTGGAGATAGCTCATTTTTCTGCAGAAAAACAGATTCATTCTGATTCTTATTTACCCCCAAAGCAATTTATTTTCGGTATTTCCCTACCACGCGAAGTGGTTCGTCAAAGAATTACCGACCGCCTGCATTTGCGATTACAAAACGGAATGATAGAGGAGGTTCAGACCTTGCTTGATTCGGGAGTGAGTGCCTCGAGACTGATCAGGTATGGTCTCGAATACAAATACATTACCGAATATTTGCTGAAACAGTACACTTACGAAGAAATGGTCCGACTGCTGAATATTGCTATTCATCAATTCTCGAAACGACAGATGACCTGGTTTCGCGGCATGGAAAGAAGGGGTTTACAAATAAACTGGATAGACGGACTGTTGCCCATGAATGAAAAACTGGAAAAGATTGAAGATTTGCTGTCAGACTAATTACCACCCCATCATACTGTTCCCGAAAGGACGATTTTGATGGAAGTTCGACTGCATACCGCCATAAGGATAAGATTCGGAATTATAGAAGGGATTGTTGTTCCCGTTGGAG
>CAZNRQ010000430.1:0-3528 GCA_964574845.1 uncultured Bacteroidales bacterium | reverse complement strand
GATAATAAAATAAATTTAAAAACATTCTGCAACTGGTACACAAAATACAATAAGCAAGAGTCAAAAGCGACAGGAAAAAATAATCCAACGGGTTGGTTGTCGATTAATGTTAAAGACGCAACGGAAAATACTATTATCCCAAACGACATAGCTCCAGATACTATTTCAATGGAAAATGCCGACGGCAAAAACGAAACTTTAAACAAAACATGTGGGGATTCATTTATTGTCGTGCGAATTGGCAAGGCATCAATCGAGCTTAATAAGGAGTTTGACAAGAATTTACTCTTTGACGTGGCAAAAATTTTAGGTGAGTTATGCTAAACAAAAATTACATTGACAAAGTTTATCTTGCGTGTGGTCATACGGACATGAGGAAATCAATTGATGGGTTGGCGGTTTTGGTAAAAGAAGTGTTTTTGCTCGACCCATTTTCGCCTGCATTGTTTGTTTTTTGTAACAAGGGGAAAAACAAATTGAAAATTTTGCATTGGGAACATAATGGCTTTTGGCTTTACTATCGCAGACTTGAAAGAGGTCGGTTTCAATGGCCTGTAAATGAAAACTGTGAAACGCTTGCTATAGGAGCAAGGGAGTTTGGCTGGTTACTGGATGGGTTGTCACTAGCGCAAAAGCAGGCACATCATAAAGTTACTGCAAATATTTTGATATAAATCAAAAATGATTATACAAAATAAATATTTGGTTATGCATAACTTGCCCCCTGCATGAAAAGTCTATTTTAGCAAGTTTTGTTTTTAGCGATTATCTTAAATTAGCTCAATTTAGACGCGTTAAAAAAGAAGACTTTTTAGGCAAAATTTTATAAATATGCAAAATGAAAATGCTCATTATTTCTTGCTTTTTTGCAATTAACATTTATCAAAAAAAGTAGTAAAAAAACACTCGGAATGCTTGAGTTAATAGGGTTTTCATGGTATAATCGAAAACATGATGAATACATTAGCGACTAAAAACATAAATAAAACGACTGAAGAACTTCAAATAGAGAATTCCCTTTTACAGCAACAAGTTGCAGAGCTTTTTTCTAAGCTTAATTGGTTTGAGGAGCAATTTAAACTTGGACAGAAATTCAGGTTTGGTAGATCGAGTGAAAAGATGCCGATAATCGGGCAACTGGATATATTTAATGAAGCTGAAGCTGAGTCCGAAACAAAATCAGAGGAAAAGGAATCTCTGATTGAAGAGATAACATATAAAAGGAAAAAGAGAGCTGGTCATAGAGAAGATCAATTTAAAGATATTCCTGTTGAAACTATCGAATATCGTTTGCCAGAAGAAGAACAAGTATGTTCCTGCTGTGGTGGTGATCTCCACGAAATGAGTACAGAAGTAAGGCGCGAGATTGAAGTTATTCCTGCGCAGGTTAAGCTTATTCAGCACGTACGATATGTTTATAGTTGTCGTGATTGTGAAAAAAATGAAATTAGTACTCCAATCAAAACGGCTCCCATGCCTATACCTGCTCTACCAGGAAGTCCTGCTTCAGCCTCTGCAATTGCTTATATTATGAGCCAAAAATTTGTTGAAGGTATGCCACTATACAGACAGGAGAAGTCTTTTGAACGTTTAGGAATTAAATTGTCACGTCAAACGATGGCAAATTGGATGCTACAAGCTTCTGAAAGATGGCTTTGCACGGTTTATGAACAGATGAAAGAACATTTACTAAAATCTGATATTCTTCATGGCGACGAAACAACTCTGCAAGTACTTCACGAGGAAGGTCGTTCCCCAGAAACAAATTCATATATGTGGTTATACAGAACAGGGAGGGACGGGCCTCCGATTATTCTTTATGATTATCAAACAACTCGCGCAAGGAAACATCCCGAAAAGTTCCTTGAAACATTTGCTGGATATATGCATGTCGATGGATATGCAGGATATGAGGGCTTAAAAAACATAATTCTTTCAGGATGCTGGGCTCATGCTCGTCGGAAGTTCATGGAGGCTCTTGATGCGTTGCCAAAAGATAAACGTAACGCAGATGTTGCATCCAACAAAGGGCTTGATTTTTGCAATAAACTTTTTGAGATTGAACGTAAGCTTAAAGATATGAGTGCCGATGAACGTTATGCTGAGAGATTAAAACAAAGTCGTCCGATTTTAGATGAGTTCTGGGAATGGCTTAGGTACCATAAACCAAGAGTTCTTCCGAAAAGTGCTTTTGGTACTGCGGTAAAATATTGTTTAAATCAAAAGAATAAGCTCGAAACTTTTTTGTTGGACGGACGTCTTGAAATTGACAATAATCGTTGTGAACGCTCAGTGAAACCTTTTGTTATAGGCAGAAAAGGCTGGCTATTTGCTAATACAGCTCGAGGCGCTAAATCCAGTGCTATCATTTACAGTGTTGTTGAGACTGCAAAAGAAAATGATATTAATCCGCTCAAATACATTTGTTACCTTCTTGAACAACTTCCAAACATGGACATCGAGGATAAAGATACCCTTGATAAGCTCTTGCCATGGTCAGATGAACTGCCAGAAAACTTAAAGGTTAAAAGAAGTACTTGATGATCACTTCTTTGGCCTTTTGTTTTAATGAGCCCTATTTATGTTGTTTTCAAGGTGCGATGTTCTTGCGTTTTCTGTTTATAGGATTATTATAGCATGAGATTTTTTTATGAAATAGGTGGGGAGAGTTTGACGCTTACGATTTAAAACACAATTCTTTTCAATGGAATGGATGGAATATGCGGTCATTTCAATTTCTCCCAATTCAATTCTATAACCCATATGCTTGATTTGATAATCTTTTCTGCAAAGGTAAATTAATTCACCTAAGTCATTATATTTTACCAAATCGCCAGTTCGATAGATAATCTCTGAATAGGATTTATTAGAAGGGTTTTGCACAAACACTTCTTTTGTCTTTTCTTCATTATTGTAATAACCGCTGGCAAGACAGGAACCTCTGATACACAATTCGCCTATATCTGATTCTATTGCAATAGAATTTACGTTATAGGCATTGCAAGGCAAGATCAACTCATCATTCTCGTTTAGCACTAGAATGGTTGTATTATCACAAGCCTTCCCAATGGGCAATGGTTCGCAATCTTGAAATTCTCGGTCTATTACAAAATATGTGCAGGCTTCAACAGCTTCAGTTGGTCCATAAAGATTTACATATACAACTTCGGGCAGATTTTTTCTCCAAATATTCAAATGTTTATTTGGCATTACTTCCCCGCAAAATAGAACCTTTTTTAAGTGCAAAGGTTTGAACTTGTGAAGAATTTTTGCATTGGCGATATGAATTAATGCTGAAGGCACCCAAAACAGGAAGTTTATTTTTTTATCATTGAGATATTCAATAAGCTTGACTGGAAAGGTATAATATCTGTCTGGTATAATATAAGTAGTTGAAGCATTTTTTATTGTACAGTAAATATCATGGACAGAAAGGTCAAAGTAAAATGGACCTTGATTGCCATAAATATCATTCTACTTAAAGAAAAGGTTTTGCTTGCCCATTCCACATAGTCAATAAGAGCCCTG
>CAZNRQ010000429.1:0-3559 GCA_964574845.1 uncultured Bacteroidales bacterium | reverse complement strand
TATTAGGATTTTTAATACCAATTTTAGCAAGCAGCTTCATACAATAATTTAGCCAGGCTAATTTCTTATGACTATTAATATGATTTTCTATAGCTTCCATGCAAGCAGTATATTCATAATTAAGCAATCTATTAGAATTTCTATTCATTGCCTGACAATAGATAAACCATTTTTCAATGATCATCTTCTTGTAAGCTTCGGCTTCAACATCCAGTTTCAAGATACCTCTTTTCTCAATCAAATGCTTATTCTTAAAATGGACAAATTCATTTGTCAAACTATGCAAATACTTATCAGCAGCCTCATTCAATTGTTGCTGTCTTTTCTTAATCAATTCATTTGTTTTCTTTATCATGATATATTATTTTAAATTAAAAAAATCACCAAATCACCATATCATCAAATCACTAAATCATGCTTTCAATCACCCAAAAATCACTACTAATACCAGCATTCAATACTTCGCTGTAAGGCATAGTAAAATAACCCTTTTGCCCCCAACTTTCGCCCCAACTATTTCTTACAATAAATCTTTTGCTAGCATCATCATACCCTACCAAAACCACACAATGACCGCCCATTATTTGTTCCTTAGCTTTTGGAGAATATACACCGGATTTTGCAACGGCAGCGCTTTCAAATGAAGCCTTCACTTGAAAACCGAATACTATAGGCAAACCATTAGCTAATGCAGATTTAAGAGCATTCTCATTTTGTGCCACACTTTCATATTTCAATGATTTATGCAATTTTGCAGCCTCGTAACAATCAGTACCCGGTGTAATTTTAAAACTGGCTATATTATATGGCCAAAGATGTTCATCACACACACCTACTGTATTGATAGTTTTAATACCATCTCTTATATTAGCTCCTGCATCCTGATTAATTGTACCCTCTAATTTCCGTTCATTAAAATAGATAAACAATCTCGAGGGCATCAAATTAGTCTGACGTTGTCTTATGATATCATCTTGAATAATTGCAGCAATACCATTAGCAGTACAGCTCCCAAGTTCCCCCTGATCATACACTGCCGGCAACACCGGTCTCAAATCAATTTTACTAGGCAAATTTGCAACTTCAATAGTTCTTACAAATTTAAAATCCCTTTCATCAACCTTCTGTCCAATAAACCCGTAAATTCTTTTCATTATATTTATTTTAAAATCACTAAATCACCAAATCACTAATTCACCAAATTTTTCACTGTAATTACAATAGAACTTGGATTTTTAGTTGCGATATAATTCATAATTATATCCAAAGCTTTCTTACTATCTGTCAAATGACCAATAATAGTATTATATCCTACCAAAATACACCCTTCAGTATTATCCTGATCATATCCTCCATGAACTAAAATACCTGAAAACTGAGGAACATTTAAAAGTGCAAGTACATTTCTTTTAATTTTGTTCCAATATACAATTACACATTTATATACACCTTCCGGTATAGCTGTTTGCCCCCATACTTTTGCCTCTTTCGATAGATCCCTATATTTATCTTCCAAAGTATCACAAATCTTTACACCGTCCAGAAATAAAAGACCTATAGTATAAGTATCTCTAAATGCAACCCTTTGCACCTCAATATTTACAACTACATTGTTAATACCCTTTAATTTATTCAGCTTTTTTTGTTTTCTCAAAGCTTTACTCAAAGTATTTTCAGTGTGTAAAGTCTGCCCATCCGAATTGGTAAATAGATTTTTCAACATATAACTGCAAAATGCCAATGCAGTCGAAATAAATACAGGAAACCAATTTATTTCCTTAAAAGAAGAAGCTGGAGTACTAAATACAGTAACCAGTCCTGATAAAATTGCCATAAAAACAGCAACTACTAACCCCTTCCAGAAGTCAGCTTTTGTCAATTGTAAAAATTCACTTTTCATTTTATTGTGTTTAAATTATGAAATATTAATTTTGTTTTTAATTTTTGTAATATCTTTAGTATGGGAATCTAATAATTCATCATGCTTTTTTAAATCGCTTGTAATATTTAAATGTTTATCAATACAACTTTGAGCCTGCGTAGCACCCTTTACCCTATCATCATTCATCATCTTTGTAAATACCTTAAATTCATCTGCAAATTCTTCCATTTTTTTATCACTATTATTAATCCATCTTCTCATCATAAAAATAATAAAACCAAGAAGTACAGGTACTAGCCATTTCGCTAATTCATCAGTAGGAGTAAGAGGCATATTTATTTTAATTAATTTTTTTAATCACTAATTCACCAAATCACAAAATTGTATTACAAAATAACACTACAAATTCATATTATTAAAGGACACCAAATCTCCAAATCACTAATTATTTTGATTCAATATCATATCATGACAAATTTTAGCAGCCTGATAAATATTATTTTCACTATAATGAATATTATCAGTTGCTAACTCAAAATCAAAATCTTGAGAATACATAAAATTATTATCATGTTTTAAAGGCTGTTTAGTACTTGTACAAATATAAGGTACCGGAATACCGTTCCATAAAATAAATATTTCTTTACTCAAGCTCAATTCCCTTAACCATTCTAGTTCAGCCAATGAAATAAAACCTGTATTTAAAGTTAAATTTTTAATTTCAACATTCCTGTCATTTTGCTTTTCGCTATCCGTTATCAGTGGAACTATAGGCAATTTGCTTACAACTTTTCTTCTTGAATAATCAGCACCTTCCAAACCCCTACCTTTCATTACTACACAATCATAAGCCCCATAAGTATTCCTAAACCAAATAAATTTCTGATTATAATAAGAATCCCTATCTACAATATAATTCCTCTTATTAGTAATTATAGTATCATTTTGATCTAATACAGATATGTCAATAGAATAAACATGACTATCACTATAATCAATACCTAAATTAGCAGGAGTAAGCAAAAATTCAAAATAATCACCGGGACTCATATCTTTCATATGTGCTTCACCATTCGATATTACTCCTCCTATACTATTCTTCACGTTCCATCTCACATAAACCCATGTACTATTAAAAGTAAACCCATGCATTGGAATCACAAAAAACAACTTCTCTGGTTGCCAATAATTCAATTTAAGATTATCCGGTTTATTTGACAAAAAATTTAATCCCGGAATAAATTCATTATGATTTGCATTATTTCTAAAAGCCATAGCCTGTGATAATTTATCTATACCACCTCGCAAAACTTTAAAAAACTGCATATCTGTAAAACCGCCAAAATTACCGGCATCTAATTGTTCAGCAAATCGCACCCCTAACCATTTACAAGCATCAGGATAATTAAATAAATTATAAACCAAATCAGGAACAATATTAAATTGCGGTACAGCTTCTTTTCTTATTAATTCACAAATATCACTTACAGCATAACCCTCTTCATCCACATCCAATGCCTCTTCGTGAATCAATTCAAATTCTATTAAACTAGAATCAAAATACCTTACAACCTGCATTAATATTTTTAAACTAGTATTTACAACAGGATCTACACCATTAGTACAAACTGCAGTATTATGAACATCACTTGAGGTTACAGCCAAATTATACTTAGT
>CAZNRQ010000428.1:0-3561 GCA_964574845.1 uncultured Bacteroidales bacterium | reverse complement strand
TTGGCCAGCGATATGGAGTGGAACCTACTTGTGAAATTTCTGGGAGGAGATAAGTTGGTCGGAAGCAAGTTGAAAGAAAATGGCTTTGTTCCGCTGGCAGGCGGATTCAGAAACGGATTCGGAGTTTACAGCGGACTGGGCACCCACGGCATGTGGTGGAGTTCGACCTGGAGTACTGCCATGAATGCCTGGTACCGACTAATGACCTTCGACAGCAGTAAATTTGAAAAACGTAGTCTGGGAAAGATCAGCGGATTTTCAGTGAGGTGTGTGAAGGATTAGCTGACAGAACTATTTTCCCAATCCGTACTTAGGTATTTCTGAGAGATTTTTAGTACTTCTTTTATCTTTCAATCCTAACAGCTGCTTGTGAGGCAAAAATATTAATCCTCCCTCTCCTATACCAAATTACAATTTTTCACGTTATTTGAAAGGAATTAATCCTGGTTTTATGCTTAAAAAGATATTAATTGTCCTGGTGGTCATGCTTACAGGAATAATGTTCGGGCAGGGGCAAACACCTACACTGAATCAGAAAATAGTAGATTATGTCGCCTCTCAGGTGGGCAAAAGGGTGGATAGAGGCGAATGTTGGGACCTGGCTTATGAGGCACTTACAAAAAACAATTGCCAGTGGGATGGAAAGTATGCCTACGGCAAAAAAGTGAATCCAGCCACCGACAGCATTTATGCCGGCGACCTGCTACAATTTGAAGGGGTCACTGTAAAATATCATGAGAATAATGCCACCGTAAAGGAATCTTTTCCTCATCATACGGCTATTGTCTATCAGGTGATGGGCAAAGGACATTATAAAATAGCACATCAGAATTTCGGGAATACGGCAAAGAAAGTGGTGATCACAGAATTGAAACTGGCTAACAAGGTATCGGGAATCATTACTTTTTACCGGCCTGTGGCGAAAAATTAACAGATCACAACCTACACAGAACGATTGAAACAATAAGCAACAGTAATATGATCTCGGCAAAAAGGGAGCGCTTCAGGCTGTTGTAATAGAGTGAGGTCAGCACAGACATGGGAAGCAGAATAAAAGCAAAATCGAAAACGGGCTTTGTAAGGTAAAATATTACAGAAGCTGCAGAAATGATCAGCAGCCAAAACAAAACCATGGTAATGCGTCGGATATTGATGATCTTCTCACTTACATCGAATAGGAAATTAACTGCAGCTATCAACAGCAGAAACAATATTATCCCCAACATGATGTATTCGTAGACCGATAAGGACGGCATACCATGGAAGACATGCTGGCTCTGAAAAACATTTCGGTAGAGGTGAACTTTCTCCAACAATTTGTCAGCAAAAAGGTACCAGGCAAACAAGTAAAGATAAACTGAGGCAAAACCGAAAAGATTTACCGCCCATTGCCTCCATGAATAGATACGTAATATCACCAAAAAGAACCATACCGCCACAAATAAACCCACCGATTTGAAGACAAAGAGAGAACACAGGGCCGCTAAAATACCGGCAGCAAAAATCTCTTTTAGGGAATCTTCTTTCTGATTGGCCACAAAAATCATCCTGAGCAGAAGAATGATCAAGATATTAACAAACAAGACAGGGTGAAGGGTCAGATAATTTGATGAACAACTCATCAAAACAATATAAAGGAATGCTGTCAAGTAAGAATTCTTGGGAAGTATGCCAAAATCGGACAAGAGGGTGTTCAGCAAAAAGGCTCCAGCTGCCAATAATATTATAGCAATAGCGGTATAAAGCACAGGCAAATTATACAGTAGATTGTACAAAAACATGTAAGCAGGCGTAATGAGTTCAGGTAAAGGCATAGGACGACTCACGCTGAAGGCCGGGAGCCACAACAATATCAGGGTCAACAAAAGTATGACCAACTGAATGCCTATGCTGTTCTTAAATAATCTGAGGATCACTATTTACTCCTGGTATTTTAAAACGTCCTGCCCAATATCGTAGCGCAATTTTTTTCCTGTAAAGTTAATCTTTTTTATACTCCCGTAAGAAGTTGACAGAGCTTCGGCTAGGGTGCTTCCATAGGAAGTGACTCCCAGTACGCGCCCTCCGCTGCTTACTGTCTTTCCCTCACTGTTGAGGGATGTTCCAGCATGAAAGATGATGCTTTCTGTGACATCATTCAGTCCGCTGATCTCTTTTCCTTTTTCGTAATCTCCGGGATAACCCTCCGAAACCAACATAACAGTGGCTGTAACACGTTCATCTGTTTCAAAAGTTATGTCCCCAAGTTTATTGTAGGCAATGGCTTGCAAAACCTCCACAAAGTCATTCTTAAGACGGGGCAGCACCGATTCTGTCTCAGGATCACCCATGCGTACATTGTATTCTATCACGAAAGGATCACCACCCACTTTCATCAACCCGATAAAAATAAAGCCTTTGTAGTTGATGCTCTCATTTTTAAGTCCTTCAATTGTAGGAATAATAATTCGGGTCTCAACCTTTTTCATAAACGCATCCGAGGCAAAGGGGACTCCCGAAACGGTTCCCATGCCGCCGGTGTTAGGTCCGGTATCGCCTTCGCCTATGCGTTTATAATCTTTGGCTTCGGGCAGTATTTTATAGGAAATGCCATCGCTTACCACAAAAACCGAGAGTTCTATTCCTTGTAAAAACTCTTCGATAACTACCTTACGGCTGGCTTCCCCAAATTTGGCTTCGAGCAGCATGTGTTGCAGTTCGGTTTTGGCTTCCATGGCTGAATTAAGAATAACCACCCCTTTTCCGGCTGCCAGTCCGTCGGCCTTCAATACAAAAGGAGGCTTAAGCGAATCAATAAAATTATAGCCCTCCTGAATATTGTCCTTGGTAAAGGTCTTGTAGGCAGCCGTTGGAATATGATTCTTCATCATAAAGGCCTTTGCAAAATCCTTGCTGCCTTCCAGTTGAGCCCCGTCTTTGCAGGGTCCGATCACAGGAATATGCCTGATATCGTCGTTCGAAAGAAAGAAATCGTGAATTCCCATTACCAAAGGATCTTCCGGTCCTACCAATACCAGCTCTATCCCTTTGGCAATAACAAATTTCCTTACACCCTCGAAATCGGTGGGTGACAGGTTAACATTCTCTCCGTGTTTCAGGGTTCCACCATTTCCCGGAGCTATGAACAATTTGGTAAGTAGGGGGCTTTGGGCTATTTTCCAGGCATAAGTATGCTCGCGTCCGCCTGAACCCAGTAATAAGATCTTCATTTGCTGGTAGTTTTTTCCAATAAGAACTGAATTAATTTGCTTGTAGCATGAAAGCGATGACTGAGGCCGTTCTTGGTCGATGCATCCATCTCGGCAAAGGAAAGGTCGTAACCCTTAGGTATAAAAACAGGGTCATATCCGAAGCCATGGTTTCCTTTTCTTTCGGAAAGTATTTCACCAGCCACTTCACCAGAGAAGAAGTATTTTTCTCCATCCAGAATTAAGGCGATGACCGTTTTGAAGCAAGCTGTGCGATTCTCTGCGTCCTTCATTTTAATCAATAATTTATTAATATTATCCTCAAAACTACAGGCCTTACCGGCATAACGTGCCGAATAAACCCCCGGAGCAC
>CAZNRQ010000427.1:0-3564 GCA_964574845.1 uncultured Bacteroidales bacterium | reverse complement strand
TGTCTACGATGCCGAATCCAACAACAGTCCCTTGCAGCAATACGGCAATGAGATTGCACAGGGCATACGTACCCTCATCGCCTATTATTCACTCAATATTTCCTACCTTCTGAATCCAAAAAACAACCTTCGTTTTGTGCTGGGCTATTACTACCGCACTTCCAACTCTGACGTGACGCAGCATTATGCCCATGTGTTCTCTCTCGGCATCAAAATGAGTTTGCCCGACAGGCATTATGATTATTGACGAAAATAAAAGAATAGTATAAATCGCACAACATGAACGACCATAGTAAAACCAAAGCCCAATTGATAGCCGAATTGCAGGCAACGCGGCAGGAAAAGGATAAGCTACAAAAGATGATTGATGAGGAAAATCAAAATCCTGAAAAAATGTTTTTCCGTACAAAATTCTTCTCCGAATTGTTCCACAGAAGCCCTATGTCAATACAAATTCTGGACAAAAACGGAGTATCTCTTGCCGTAAACGAGGCCCATACCAGGTTGTTCAAAGCAGTGCCATATCGGGGCTACAACCTTTTTCACGAAAAGCAACTTTTGGATCAGGGATTCGGACCAAAATTTGAAATGCTGAAAAAAGGTGTGCCTATCAATTTATTAAATTCCACATTCAACCCACATTTGTCGCATGAGAGTTTTCCCGACAATCTGCTGTATCTGGATGGCTATGCATTTGCCATAATGGACGATGAGAACAATCCGTTGAACTTTATTTTTATGCATAAGGACATTACCGAGCGTAGAAAATTGGAAATTGAACTCCAACAAAAGCACAGCCAACTAATCGAAAGCGAAAATAAAAGAGAAACTGAAAGATCAGAGATATCGACAGATATTCACGACGAATTTGCTCAACTATCAACGTACTATAAAATTGTGTTAGTCCGGCTTTTAAAAAAAATTAAACAACCTTCGGTTAGGGCGGATATTCAGGAATTATATGAATTGAATGAGCAATCGCACAACTCAGTAATAAGAATGCTAAGCAGTCTGTTTGATGAAAAATTTGAGAATTTTGGATTGAAAAAGGCCATAGAATCCTATTGCAGCGATAAAGAAAACAGAACAGGAATCAAAATCACCACCCATGTAGCCGATGACCTGAATCTGCCTCATAAATTCCCCTTAACCATCTACAAAATATTGAGAGAAGCTCTTACCAATATTGTCAAACATGCGAATGCTGCCAATGTATTGGTAACTCTGCAACCCGAAGGTCAAAAACTATATTTTTCTGTTATGGACGATGGCATAGGCATTGACGAAGTAAAAATTAATTCGCCTCTGTCGTTGGGAATTAATGGGATGAAAGAAAGGGCTCATAGGCTGAACGGAGATTTTTCCATAGTAAAAAACGGAAACAATGGCACCTTATTAAAAATTCATATACCTTTACAAAACATTCCATCATGAAAACACTGGTTTGCGACGACCATCCTTCATTGCGTAAGGGCATCATCATGACACTGAAAGATGATTGCCCCGATATGCAGTTTACAGAAGCCTTCAGTGGCGAAGAAGCGCTCGAAAAACTCCATCACGATACTTTTGATCTGGTATTACTCGACATATCCTTACCCGGCAAGAACGGATTTGCAATTTTAGAACAAATCAAAAAATCATGGCCTCTGATACCTGTACTCATGCTTACCGGCGTACCTGAAAACGGACAGGCAAGCCTTGCTTTGGAAATGGGCGCATCGGGCTACCTCACCAAACAAGCCATTTCGGAAGAACTTGTATTGGAGTGAAACTCATTTTACGGGGCGAAAAATACTTTGCCAGAGAATTAAGCAATGAATTATTGCATAAAGAAAAAACCGGAAATAACCGCAGTCTTTTCGATCAACTCAGCAAACGGCAAAAAGAAGTAGCCCTGTTGTTGGCATCGGGCTATTCGCAACAGAAAATTGCCGACAAATTATTTATAACTAAGAAAGTAGTATCTGCTCATAAATCCGAGATTATGGATTTATTTGGGTTTACTGAAGTTGCACAACTTACCATTTATTGTATTCAGCAAGGACTTATCAAGACCGAAGACATTGTTCTGGTCTGCCAAAAAAAGCAAAAATCTGTACGCACTAAGCAAAAATCTTAGCAAAATGTAGGAATTTTCCCTGTCAACTTTAAGGAATTTCCCTGTATAATTTAAGGAATTTCCCTGCTATCCTTTTTTATGTCAATAATACCTTTACCGTGCTTAAACATTAAGAGGTATTCATGTACGATAAAATCTTCCATACTGTTGTAACTACCTCCATTGACGGGTATAGCACCACCAGTCAATTTCATGGCTTTTATGTGACGGATTGCACATTAATTGGCTGTATTAACACACCTTATGCTATTTTTCTCCCCTTAAGTCCCGGAAAAAATGGCTTCAAAAACACGTTTTACCGTCTTGAAAAACCAGTTTTCAAGATTGAAAAATCATTTTACAAGATTGAGAAATCGTTTTTCAATTCGGAGAAATCATTTTTCAATTCAGAGAAATCGTTTTACAATATAGAGAAATCATCATACAATATGGAGAACTCATTTTTCGAAATGGAGAACTCGTTTATCAATTCGGAAAACTCATTTTTCAATATTACAAAGTCATTCCTGAAGTGAGCATTTTACAAAATAAAACCAATAACCTTATAATAAAATAAAACAAATCAGCAAACATTAAAAACAAAGTATTATGGAAAAAAAACTTATTGTAGTAGCAGATATGGGTCATCAGACCGATCTGGAATTTGTAAAAGAAGTCGATCTGAAAGCACAGTCGATGATTGATAATGCAGGCATAGTCACAAACCCCAATCCCACAGGTTTGGCGGTGCAGGGAAAAGCCACCGATATGTCGAAAGAAATCAAAGCGCGCGACCTTTTGTTGAGCGAGGCACAACAGAAAACCACCAATATAGCAGGCATGCGTCGCGATTTAACTAATATATTGACCAGCAAGTGGGCGCCACAAATTCAGGATGCTGTTGATGGCGACGAAGGCAAAGTTGAATTGCTACGCTTCAGGGTGAAAGGCAAAAAACTGCCCGCACCTCCCGAACCCGACAGCAATCCGGTGTTTACCAAAATAGATGTAAATGTCAACGGACAACACACTATTTATATAATCAATAGTTTTACGCAGAAAAAAGCCCTGCCAAAAGGCATTTTGCGCATAGATATTTATGGACAAACCGGAGGCAATACCCCTGCCAACCTGACCGAACTCATAGCCAATGGCGGGGGCTATCTGGGGCAAGCCACCAAAGGGAAATTTGTGAACGTTTTCAACAATCAAAAAACCGGAACTGTAGAATATTATATAGCCGTTTACGTAAGTGGCAAAACCAAAAAGCCATTTTCGCACAGCAAAACAGGCAGTGCGGTGATTACAATGTAGAACAACAATTGTAAAATTAATTTTACATCTCAACTCATCCGGCGCTCGCGGGGAAATATTTTCCCCGTGTTCCAATAATTGTTATTAATTCTAAGCTCGCGGGGAATTGCATTCCCCGTGTCAGTTAAATAAAATAAATTCAGTATTTT
>CAZNRQ010000426.1:0-3565 GCA_964574845.1 uncultured Bacteroidales bacterium | reverse complement strand
GCTTAAGAAGTGTAACAATTCTAATATAAGGTCTTATAGATAAAGCATGTTTAATTTGATTAGGTAGTTCGGAAAAAGTTAAGCCATTTAATTCTGAAAAGACCTCCAAGTTTTTTAATTTATATGAATCAGATAAATAATCATGTATTGAAGTCAACCTCTGTTTACCATCAATAACACTATAAATTCCGTACTCGTCTTCAGAAAAATAAATCGGTGGGACAGGTACATTTAGAATAAATGATTCTATCAATTTAGATTGTTTGTCTACAGTCCATCTATTTCTCCTTTGGTAATGTGGATTTAGGTCGACAATGTTGTTGATTACCATTCTAGATAATGTTTCAAGAGAAAAATCTGACTGTTGAATAACCAACGATTCTTGGGCGTTATTAAATTTCTTTATTAATTGGTCTATATTCATTTTGTTTTATTTATGTTTATAATTTCAGCGAAATTGTTTATGGGTCTGACAATCATCAATTGATTTGTAAATGTAAATATACTATAGGCGTTTCATTCTTTTATAAATTTCTTTGTTAACACTCCTTTATCTTTTGTCACTTTAATAAAATACATCCCTCTTGCAAAGTCTGAAATATCAATAGTCGTTTGATTTTCTGTTGGGTTTATTGTTTTTAATAATTGGCCATGTAGGTTGATGATTTCTATTACGGATTTTTGTGGAAGGTTAATTCCAAGATTGCTAATAACGGGGTTAGGAAATAAATTAAAGTTCAATTCAGCATCTATTTCATCTAAAGCAAGTGTTAAGTCAGGAATGAGTTTCACTATCCAATAATCTCCCATATTAGACCCTCCATGATTTCCCGAAACATCTCCATTATTTGAGTATGTCGGGCCGGCGAGTATATATCCTGCGTCATTTGTTTGTTGAATACAATTTGCATTTTCATTACTTGAGCCACCCAGGCATTTTTGCCATTTTATATTTCCGACTGAATCAATTTGCACTATCCAACAATCATTAGTAGATCCCACATGACAACCTGACACATCACCACCATTAAGGTTAGTACATCCGGCAATAATATATCCATTGTCAAATGTTCGCTGAATTGAATTTGCACAATCATTTCCGTTTCCACCGAGGCATTTTAGCCATTGAACATTGCCTGAATAATTAAGTTTTACAATTAAAAAATCATTATTTATGCCAATTACATCATGATTTCCTGAAACATCACCATTATTTGATTTGGTCGCTCCTGCAACAATATATCCCCCATCATAAGTTTGCAAAATGGAATTGGCTCTATCATCATTTGACCCTCCTATACATTTTTGCCATTCAATATTTCCCAAAAAATCTACTTTCACTACCCACCAATCAGGATAAGGAATTCCACCACCATAATATCCAACGTGCCATCCCGTAATATCACCATTATTGGATGTTGTGTAACCTGCAATTATATATCCGCCATCTGATGTTAGTTGAACTGACTTCGCCAAATCATCTTGGGTGCCCCCTAAGCATTTTTGCCATTGGATATTCCATTCGGAATTTATTTTTATTAGCCAGAAATCTTGACTTCCATGATTACCAGAAACATCCCCATCATTAGAAAATGTATATCCCGCTATAATATATCCACCATCAACAGTTGCATGAATACAAGATGCATAATCAAATTGTGTCCCTCCAAAACATTTTTGCTTTTGGATATTTCCGGCAGAATCAAGTTTCACAACCCAAACATCCCCATCTCCTTGATTTCCAGAAACATCTCCATCATTTGATACCGTATATCCTGCAATAATATATCCGCCATCATTGGTTTGCTCAATGTAATTTGCCACTTCATCACTTGTACCGCCCAAACATTTTTCCCATTGAATACTTCCTGAAATATTAACCTTTACAATCCAATAATCACTGCAATGTCCACAAGGATTATGATTCCCTGAAACATCTCCATCATTCGACTGAGTAAATCCTGCCACAATATAGCCGCCATCAAGCGTTTGTTGAATAGCAAACGGCCAATCATTATAAATACCACCCAAGCATTTTTGCCATTCAATTCCTGGTTGTGCAAAAGTTGTAGAAATTTGAAAGCAAAATAATACTGTTGTTGCAACAAATAAAATTATTTTTTTCATACAGCCCCCCCCCTTTAATGTTGATTAATTACTGGGAAAAGTGTAAATCGTCAGCTAAAAGTACCGTGACAAGCAGTGCATATGTAATTTTTAGCATCGGTATCAAGATATTTGCTTTTGTCCATGTCTCCAATAGGCGAGCGTTTCAGGCGATTTGCTGTTTCTTTTTTCATTTAATATCTTTTGAACGTAATCACTTAGATTGCACCCTTCGTGTTGTGCCAGCATTTTGATGTCGTCTAGAAGAGCCCCATCAATATTGACAGATAGCAATTGCTGATTACTTCTAATGTGTTTTTGTGGTTCTTTGGAAGGTCTTGTCATGATGAAGCATCAATTGATTTGTAAGTGTAAATATACTATAGTTTGCCCAATATTTCATGTTTATTAATTAGGGTGATGGGTGCCCTGTTGCAGTAATATACATAGATTTGCTTGCCGTCTTCCTTACATTAAATGGGTGTTTTTGATTTTATTGAAAAAAAAAGCCACCCCAGAGGATGGCTTATAATAACTTTTTGCTAAAATTATTCTTTACCCAATCTAGCAAACGCTTCATCTAAAGGAATATCTTCGAAATCCTCATCAAAGTAACCAAAGTCTTCAATTAAAGTATCCTGAAGACCGAATAAATAATCTAGAAGAATACTATATTGGAGCCGCTTCTCAACAAATCCAGGTGAATGTTTCTCATGGGTTTCGAGGTATTCAAGATGACTACTTGTCAATTTACCATCGGGTAATTTGTATATATCAGCTTCCATGTAAGTATCTTGGGTTTCAAGATATTTTTCAACCAGGAATTTCTTTTGCGATTTGTTCATACTGATATAAATCCCATCCTCATTCGTTATTGCCGGATTTATCCGGTGTTTATAAAAACTCAGTTTAATCCTCATATCATCATTCTCAGATTTTAGTTTTTCTATTATTTCTTCTAGAGCAGCTACATCTGATTCACACATTTGTGATCGGATACGGATATACTGAGAAGTACTGACACCACATTTCTCAGCTTGTTCTTCAAGCATCTCTATTTCCTTTGGAGCATAGTGGATCGTAATTGGAATCAATTCAGGGGTTTGTTTCTTTGAAAGTAATGTCAACCGTATATCACTTTCAGTTTTAGTATTAATAACAGGAAATTCATCACTTTTATTTTTATTTGCGGTAGCCATTTTACATTCCTGGGTGCAATATTTTTGATTTGTACGCCCGTCAAACTCTTTTCCGCATTCTATGCATTTTCTTATTCTTTTCATTGCTTTGAATATTTTATAATTAGTTATTTTAATTTGAATCCTTCTTGGGCTGTATTCCCCGTCCCTCTGGGCGCACCCAATTTTCGCCGGATGCATTGGCCGTTTTGATATCTCGATGCTCTAAATCGAGGAGTTTCATAATGAATTGTGGGGAATACCACCATGACGTTTATCTC
>CAZNRQ010000425.1:0-3566 GCA_964574845.1 uncultured Bacteroidales bacterium | reverse complement strand
ATCCACTTTTCGGGAAATGAATATTCTACTGAAACAAAATATTATTAACTTTGGATGCGGGGATTGATAGGACGAAACGTTATTTATAACAAATCTTATAAAATGAAAAAAATAGTACTGTCTTTATTTTTTATGCTGTTCGTTCTATATTCGTGGTCACAAACTGCTGAATATTACGGAGGATGTGGGAATGAAACTGCCTGGGGAATAGCCTGTTCAGAAAACAGTATTTATACATTTGGCACCACAAAAAGTTACACCTATGGTGGTCAACTCTACCTGGTAAGATCGGATCTTAACGGAAACAATATCTGGGCTAAAACCTACGATAATATTGCTGTTAACAGCAACCTTCTTAACATAGCTGTTATAAACAACAATAATATTGTGATTGTAAATGGCAGACAATCCGTAATTTGTTTCGACAGCAATGGTAATGTTAACTGGACCAAACAGTTTGCCAGCTCTATTTTTTTACGAACAGTAACGAAATATCAAAATGATATCATAGTTGCCGGGTATATGCCGACAGACATTTATGGGTCGGATCATAGTATTGTTTTGATAAAAATGGATACACTGGGTAATATTACGAAATCCAGCAATTACCTTTATGCACCAAATTATCCTTCAACTGGTGAAACCTTTTTTCCACAAAAGTTCTTTATAGAAAACGATTCCAGTATTTTATTGGCAGGCAACTATTCCGGTCAGCAAGATTATTCATTTGCCGCAAAATTTGACGATCACCTTAATGGTAAGAAAATTATCATGTTCGATGGGCTTGGATTAAACTCCATAGCCACATCCATAGTTAGTAATAATGCAAACGCTTATTTCATATCAGGTTTAACCAACTTTTATAATTCCCCTTATATTTGCAAACTTAGCAGCACCTGGCAAATTTCCTGGTTCAGACTTTTTTCAGATCAATATTGCGAAAATGTAAAGTTAATTAAAGCTCAAAATAATTTCCTGCTTGCTTATAATAAAATGGGTAACATTAGCGGTTACCAGGATAACAATATTTTGGTAAAGATCAATTCATCAGGCATTCCTGATTGGTCCAAAATTTATGGCGACAACACATACGATTATTCATTCTGCGATTTCGTACAAGTAGGAAATAAAAGCAATTATTTGCTGAATACCAGTAATTCGAATATCCCGGGAAATACAATTGCCGGTCATGAGCAAAGTGAGTTTTTACTGTTTTCGGCTGATAGTTTGGGAAGCGTTTCTCCACAAATACCTGCAAATAATAACATAATAAATAATTCATTCGTTAGTAAAGATACTGCACATTACACTTTTGTAAGACATGATACAATATTAAACGCCACGGATATACTTGTAATTGTCAACAATGTTAGTCCGGGTTTCGATTCTGTAGATTGTTTGATAGTCGGGGAACAAGATATTGCCAAAACCATTGATCGTATTTCAATTTATCCCAACCCCAATTCAGGTCAGTTCAATGTAAGGATTATGAATGCTTATGATGAGGACATTCCGCTGAGAATATATAATTCATTGGGCCAAATGATCCTCAGCAAGCAGTACAATATTTTTTCCGCTGATCAAATAATCCAATTAAATGAACCTCTTGAAAGAGGTCTCTATTACATTAATGTTAGCATAGGAAATGAAGTTTTCACAACCAGGATAAGTTGTTTATAATATTGCCCTTACTCAGCTCGCGGGGAAATTCTTTCCCCGTGCTATTATAATAAATCTTCAGCGGCAATCATAAATATCATAAACAATCCCTGTCTCCTCTTCTTATCTTATCCACTTTTCGGGAAATGAAGATTCAAGGGAAACAGAAAATTATTATCTTTGAATGCTTACTGCCAGGGGGCGAAACCATATATAATAATAGAATGAAAACACAGAGTATAACATATTGCTTACTTCTGGTGATAATGATGACATTGATATCATGTGATCCCGGAGTAAGTTATGATAAAATAATTCAAAACGATTCCGACCACGATATCATGCTCTACGTTTACAGAAGTTCGCCCGACATAGGACATTATTATATCAGCGACTCCATGAAGATAGGCAAACATAGTCAGATATCGGTTTATCACGAAGGCGGAATAGGATCGGTTGACGAATATGAGGATTGCAGCATTTATGCCGATTCCATTAAAACCAGGATAACTGATAATGACACCTTAGGTCTTACCCTAAACCTGAATAATCCTATAAACTGGATGTATTCAGTTTTAGATAAAAATTATAAACATGGCGGCACTTGCGAATGCAGAGCCATCATAAATAATGAAATGATAAAATAAGGCCGCTCATCCTTCACAAGTTTTCAGAAGAAATAAGCGGGTAGTGAGGGGTGCGAAAGAGTTCATTGATAACAATCACAAAATAGAAATCTTATGAAAAAAGTTTTATTCTTTCTTTTCATGCTTTCCTTTGGTTTTGCTTATGCCGGCACAGGCAGCGCCAACGATGAAATTCTTTTTATACTGGTCATTTGTGCTGTATTGCTGCTCATAGTAGCAGTGTATTATTCTATTTATTTCCTTATCAAATTCATTAAAAAACCTAAGGCAAACAACCTGCCTCCTGCGGATGAGGAAGAGAATGAGGAAAACAAGGGTTAATGATAAATGGGCTTGATAAATTCCTGAATTTACCCTAACCACAATTGAATTTACCCTACCCCTTAAAGGTTCTGCCAAAAGCAATTATATAATACCAGACGCTTGACACGGAATTCGCCCCGGCGGATTATTTCCTTTACCATAATAATAAATCATCTTTTGTATCTTTGCTTGTCGTTTTCTGTGGCAAATTAATGTAACCCTACCCTTTTATGAAAAAAACCATATTCTTCCTCTTCCTTCTCTCAGGTTTATGCCTTACAACCCAATCACAAGTGATGTACCGTCCTTCTGAGGTAGAAATAAGAACATTACCTGCCTGGGCTCAGGAAATGTACAGCGCCTCGCCCAATGTTTTCCAGGTCTACGCATTGTATAAGGATTATTACAACAACCACGATTTTGTAAAGAGTTATCATACCCAGTATTACAAACGCTGGCGCCGTGAGATAGAGGGCAGAATAGATGCTTATGGTTTTGTGATACCGGTTAGCCTTACCGAAGAGAGTAAAAACGATAACGAATACCGTAGCAAACTCCTCCAAAGCAGTCATGCAAAAAGCAGTGCCTCATGGTCGGCGGTAGGACCTTATCAGGTGTACGACAACACCTATCAGCCCGCCAACGATCAAACCAACGTTTACACCATAGATCAGTGCATTTCTTCGCCCAACATACTCTATAGCGGAACCGAGCCCGGCGAAGTTTATAAAAGCACCGACGGGGCAGCCACATGGCGATGTGTAAGCATGGGCGAGAACTTCAACGGAGGCATTTCGGCATTGGAAGTCGATCCCATCAATCCCAATATAGTTTTTGCAGGAAGCAGCACTTTCGTGAAACGCAGCACCGATGGCGGACTTACATGGTCAACGGTACTTACCGCAAGCGGTCTGAATGCAAACGAAATTCTGATCAACGATGCCAACACACAGATAG
>CAZNRQ010000424.1:0-3568 GCA_964574845.1 uncultured Bacteroidales bacterium | reverse complement strand
AAATCTAAAAACGCACTCCGCCAATAGGCAGCATTTTTGATTTTCTAAGTTTTTTTCATTCACAGCCATCGCCGGCCCGCTGTTAAGACAGGCCCACGCACCTTTTTTTCTGCGAAAAAAATCAGTTTGATGGGGCAGGATTATTCATTCACACTATGAATTTAATGTAAACTACGGACTAATAAAGGATACACAATTAGGTGCTTTACTGCTTCACCCCCTTCCGCTGCACTTCCCAATCGCTGCCCGAAACCTTTATGATATACATTCCAGAAGGCAAAGAGCTGATGTCAAGAGATTCTTTGGTTCCTGTGAAATGTCTTTGCATCACTTGTTCGCCCATGAGGTTAAAGAGGGTTACGCTGATGTTTTGGCTTGGGGGACATGTTATATTGAGGGTAGAGGTGGCGGGGTTGGGGGATATATTAACTGAATTATTAGCAAACTCATTATCTATTCCTGAAAAATCTGAAAGAGGTCGTTTCCATATTCCTCGTCCGTCAACTCCAACATAAACATTTGCCCCATCGCTTTCAATAGTAGAAATTGGGAAATCAGATAAATTATTACTCATATCTGCCCATGTTGCACAACTATCAGATGACACAATCACTTTGCCACCATGGAAAGTACTGAAAAAATAAAGATCGCTTCCCCACAACCCAACAAAAATTTTACCATCAATTTTTGTTATTGCACCAACATAAGGAGTATTCAACCCAAATAATGTTGAATCCCAGGTTGCTCCATAATCCTTTGAAAAGAATAGACCCTGAACACCCTCGGTGACATAAACATTTGGTCCGTCAACTACTATTGCACGTATACTATTATTATTATTATAGTACCCAATTTTTATTTCACTCCATGTAACTCCATAATCAGTAGAATATTTCAAATATTGCGATATTGGTGCGGCAAAAAGATAATTTGCATTCGCAGCAAATGCTGTGATCCAATTCTGAGTAAATCCGGTATTTATTTCAGTCCATGTGGTTCCATTATTTGCTGAAATAAATAAACCTCCTCCTGTCGCTGCATATAAATTTGTTCCGCTAACAGCCAATGACATTATATTAAGATTTGATAATCCATTATTAATAGCTGTCCAGCTTACTCCATCATTTGAGGATAAAAATACTCCGCTATCTTGAGTACCTGCATAAATATTGTTGCCATACACAACCAAGTCGCTTATGTTTAAATTTGTAATTCCATTATTGATAGCTGTCCAGTTGGATCCCTGATCAGATGACAAAAATACACCATGTAAGGTGCCTGCATAAATATTATTGTTTTTTATAACAATATTTCCTGCGCCGACATCCGAAATCCCATTATTAATTTCAGTCCAATTTGATCCATTATCACTGGAAACAAAAACCCCGTTTAAAGTTCCGATATAAAGACTGTCATTTCTTAATAAAATTGTACGTACATTCTCGGTGGCTATTCCATTATTGATTGCCATCCAAGTTGTACCACTATCAGGTGATAAAAACATACCTGCTCCATCTGTACCGGCATAAATATTAGCTCCATTCACAAGTAAGGTACTCACATTATTAGTTGTTAGCCCTGAAGCAATTTGTGCCCAATTTACACCGTTATTTGATGAATGAAAAATACGACCACCGCCAGCCCCCACATAAATATTTGAGTCTTTACTGGTTATTGAATAATTAAAAGTTGAGGTCAACCCGTTATTAACATGAGTCCAATATGTCAAACCGTCTGGTGAGTAATAAACTCCATTTGAATAAGTGATAGCAAAGAATTTTGTATTTATTATTGTGATATCACGAACATTTTCGCCAGTTAAAACCTGAGTATAGTTAGACCAATCATTTGATGATATTATGAATATTCCGTTATTTGTACATACATAAATTTTTGACCCTCTGATCTTAATTGCGTAGACATACATTATACCCATACATGGGGACCATCCCGAATTCACTTGTGTCCAATCGGCACCGTTATCGGTAGATAAAAATATATCATCGCCCGTTCCGCCGGCATAAATATTATTTCCACTGACCGCTAAGCAGAGGATTTCATAATATATAAGTTCATTATTTAATGCTGACCAATTTGCACCACTATTAGTCGAAATATATACTCCACTATGGTTTGTGCCAGCAAAAATATTTGTTCCACAAGTTGCTAATGCATTCACACATCCTTTATAAGGACCATTGCATTGTTGCCATTGTGCATTTGCCCCATGGGCGAGTATAATTAATAAAAGGAGAAGAATGTTTTTTTTCATAATGATTCAGGTATAAAAATCAAGTATCTTAAATTAAGTTCGATAGTTTCCCGCAATTATCTTGTAAAAATAATTCTTTTCCCAATACAAACTCCAAAACCATCCATATTTTTTTCATTTTGCGGCATCTGCATCATTCCACTGGCAGTCAGGTTATGCCAAGGCAAGTTCGTGCATCATACCGATAAAATCCCTTTTCGTGGTATAAAATCGGGGGTGCTGGTTATCAGAGATGAAAAAATATCGAAAATTTATCAACATGCAGCGCATTTCCGGAAGCCTTTATTGATAATATATGTAAGAATTCACCGGGGCGAATTGTTGATAAAGATATCTACTAAAAGTTTAGTCATGTCATGTGTGTTTTGAGAATTTTATTAATTCGCATCATAACTATATAAACTTCTGAACCTATGTGGAAAGAGCATAAAAACCCTGTACAAATCTATGCGCAGGTGATGGGTGTATGGACTTATATTGTCGTGGAGCAAATCATTTATTGTCAGGCTTACGGCGATTATACCCATTTCTATATGAATGACGACAGAAAGCTGCTTATAACCGGCAATCTGACAGAAAGCGAATGTTTGATCGACAATGATGGCTTCGATCGCATACATCAGTCATTTCTTTTGAATCACCAGTATTTCGTTAAAGTCAGCCGAAAAGGAAATGCCAAAGAGGCCATACTTACACAAGGCGACCCATTACCGTTCTCGCGTGAGCGATTTAAGGACTGGAAGAATAAGTATGGTCGGCCGGCATATGGAGAGAGCCCTGAAAAATGTAAAATGAAGAGAAAATAGATTCGACCGGATTTAGAAATTGTCAATTTATCCTTTACTTTCAGGAAATTTGAGTATATTTTTGAAGAAAAATATAACCCAACACCCAGTTAAAAAAAATATTAACCCTCAAAATCAAAAAATAAAATGGCTAATCCACGTAAACCCGATCCTGCTTTGCATGTTACTGTTAATGACCCTATTGGGGTTGCATTGCTTGGTAACAAATTGATTAATAAAGGAATGTATTTCAATACTGCTCAGTTCACGGCTGTTCCGGTGGCAGCTACTGTCTTCAAACCGGCAGTTCAAGCCCTGGATATTTTGAATGCCGACTCCAAGAAAGATAAATCGCAGATTCCGGCCCGCGATGCTAAATGCGTTGAAGTATTTGGTTACCTTCAACAAGATTTGCTTTATGCCAAATTGGTTTGTGATCACGATCCTGTGCTCATACAATTGTCGGGCTTCGACAAAAGCTATGAACCAACCAAGGCGCCTGTGCCCCCTG
>CAZNRQ010000423.1:1434-3572 GCA_964574845.1 uncultured Bacteroidales bacterium | reverse complement strand
CATTTTATTTTGCTAGTTTAAATAATAACTGTACTTTTGCACCCTCAAAAAACGGATGACAATGTAGCTCAGCTGGTAGAGCATCGCCCTTTTAAGGCGGGGGTCCTGGGTTCGAATCCCAGCATTGTCACATAAAGCAGCCATCAATTGATGGCTATTTTTATTTTCAGCCGGAACGATAGAAAACCAAGTTTTCGAAAAGTGCAGGATGGAAATAAAAATACATCCCGATAGGGATGCTTTATATAGCCTCCCCCCTCTTGGGATCATTCGCCGCAAGGCGGATAATCCCATCTGCCAAAAGGCGGACATGAAAAGCAGCCATCGGAAGATGGCTTTTTTATTTTCAGCCAAAACATTAGCCACAAAGAGACGAAAGCACCAATTTTTACCAAAGAATTGATTTATCTGCAAGCCATGAGCTATGGGCCATATCGTGCAACCATTTAGCAATAAAACAATTTATCGATTCCATCATTCCATTCTTCCATTTTTCTATCTTTGTAGCATAAACCCTCCTAAGTATGAAAACACTTCTATTTTTCCTATTATCTGTTATCAGTTTTTCTTTATTTGCCCAACAGCAGTTAGGTACGGACACTATAAGAACAGAGGTTACTGTGGCTCAGGCCAAATATATCATCGATACAACAGGCGCAAATCCGGATCTTATTATTTTGGATGTGAGAACACCTGCTGAATACGGGCCAAGCCATATTGCAAATGCTATTAATATCGATTATTACAGTACGACTTTTAGTGCTCAACTCGATGCACTTGATCATAACAAAATGTATCTTTTGCATTGTCAAGGTGGTGGTCGAAGCCCCTATGCAAGAAATATGATGATTGCCAAACATTTCAGGGAAATACACCACATGTATCAGGGAATATCAGCATGGATAAGTGCCGGATATCCCACAGTAACCGGCTACACCGGTCTTCAAACTGTTGCAGAAACCAGCCTGACGAAGCTTTATCCCAATCCTGCCAACAATCTTCTCAACATACAATTCGAATCGGTTGAGCAGGGCACTTTGTACATACTTAACATGCAGGGTAAACTTTTACAGGAAGAGAATCTAATGCCGGGATTACAAAGCATAGATATCTCTGATTATGCTTCTGGAATATACCTCATTAAAATCCAATCGACCGAAGGCATCATTGCGCAAAAAATCTTGGTACAGTAAACAATTTGTTTAAGCAATATTTCTTCGCTCGCGCGGATTTAGTAAAGCGTAATTCGTGTGCTTCCTTTTCTCTGTTATAAACCTCAGAGTGTCTTATTGGTTTTCAACTCCGAAATCCAAACTCCTAAATTCTTACTTCTTCTTACCCTTCACAGCCGCAACAGCCAGTATCACACCCAGAACAATACCTAAAATGGCAGCAAACAATACCTGGAAATGGGGCGGCAACAAAAAGGTGATAGTATGAGCAGGGATCCAGAAAAAAGGAATGGTTTTTTTGAAAACGAAATTCCATTGTACATCCCAGTTGATATTGGTAAGGATCTTCGAGAAAGGTATAGGTTTCAACAAGCAAACCAGATTGCCCTTGTTTTGAGCAATATGAGTGTCGGTGATCTTATGCAGTGTCATCATGATAGGCGCATACACAAGGTTCATGGCAGCGCTGATGCAGAATGCCGTAAACAACTTAGTCAGGGTGAAAGGTCCCGCCATAGCCGCCACTGTATTCCACGGACTAAAATGATTGAGACAGGCCGGAATGCCTTTGGAGAAAACATAAAAAGCCAGTGCGATAGTGATACCCAGAAAACCCCAAACCACAGCACGGGGCAAAATACCGAAGCCTTTGGCATAATACTCGCCTGTTTTGATGCGTTGTCCTATCATCTCTCCCAGCGTTGCCAGTATGCCAAATTTCAGCAAAGCCATTACCAGTCCGTGCTCTTTATTGAACTTCAGATAGAATTGGTACAAATCCGCCGAAAGGAAGAAAGGCAAAAAGATCAGCACCAACAGGGCGATCATCCATAGGTCCTTTAATTTCATAAAGTCTTTTTTTGAAGGTGCTAAAATAGTATAAAAGTTCTATACACTGCCAAATTGTTTCATTGTTATATTGATTTGAAGTCCAAACAGGAATAACAATCTGGCAATGTAGCAATA
>CAZNRQ010000423.1:0-1334 GCA_964574845.1 uncultured Bacteroidales bacterium | reverse complement strand
TCCTCGGATGAAACTGCAATATAGCATCCCTTAAATACTCCCTGTCAAGATGGGTATAAATTTCGGTTGTAGTAATGGATTCGTGGCCCAGCATATCCTGAACTGCCCGCAGGTCGGCGCCGCCTTCTACCAGATGAGTAGCAAACGAATGGCGGAAAGTATGTGGACTGATGCTTTTCTTCAAACTTATCTTTTTTGCCAGTTCTTTAATAATTTTAAAGATCATATCACGTGTAAGTCTGCTGCCGCGCCGGTTAAGGAAAACCAAATCGGTGCTGTTCTTTTTCACCGCCTGCTGATTTCGGGTGGCATCCAGATAAAGCCCAATCTGTTTCATTGCCTCACGGCCAATAGGTACCAGCCGCTCTTTGTCGCCTTTGCCGATAACACGTATGTATCCCTCTTTAAAATGAAGGTTCGAAAGTTTCAGATTTATCAATTCCGACACCCTCAAACCACAGCCATACAGGGTTTCGATGATTGCCCTGTTGCGATGGCCCATAGGTTGACTCAAGTCGATGGCACCTATCAATTGATCAATTTCGACCAGACTGAGTGTATCGGGCAGTTTTCGGGTAAGGCGTGGCGAGTCGAGTAGTTCGGTGGGATTCTTTTTAACGATATCCTCAATCAGTAAATAATGATAAAATGATTTCAAACCCGAGATCACACGGGCCTGAGTGTGTAGGCTCATGCCCAACTTATTCACCCATTGGATAAAATCCTGAAAAAACTCCAGGTCAAGTTCGCCGGGCGAAAGGTCTACATTACGCGCCTGCTGATATTGCATGATCATATGCACATCGTGCAGGTAAGCTTCGATAGAATTATCCGAAAGAGATTTCTCGAGCTTCAGAAAAGCCGTGAATCCCCGCAAATAATTATCAAATTTCATAAAGCTAAATTAGGCAGGCAAAAATCTATCGTAATGTCTTACCATCCAGAAGCCAGAATGTCGACTATATGCATGGTTTTGATGGGAAGTTTCTGCTTCTTAATGTATCCTTCCAAATGCATCAGGCAGGAAGCCTCAGTAGAAACAATATACTCAGCCCCAGAATTGATAGCATTCTCCACTTTCTGTTCGCCCATGGCTGTAGATATCTGTTCAAACTTCACCGAAAAGGTTCCGCCGAATCCACAGCAAATATCATTACCTTGCATCTCGTTCAATTGAAGACCTTTTACTTTGCTGAGCAATTTTCGGGGTTGTTCTTTAATGCCATATTCGCGCAAAGCAGCACAGGCATCATGATAGGTGATCACCGAATTGAATTCAGCACCCAGATCATCCACCCTGAGTTCGGTAACCAGAAAATCGGTAAACTCAAAGA
>CAZNRQ010000422.1:1887-3578 GCA_964574845.1 uncultured Bacteroidales bacterium | reverse complement strand
GGGGATACCCAATAACCTTGAAGAGCTTATCAACGATCTGAATAAAAAATAAATCAGGTTTTATTCTCCGCCGCTTGCGGGGTATCCGAAGCGTATATTCGCCAGCGAAGTTTTGTACATCGATACCATTCATATCAATAAAACACCGATTTGCCTATAAACGGGGCCGTAATTTCGGAGCTAATATTCCTTAACTGAAATATATTGATTAAAGATCAATTCGAATTGATTCTAAGAGTTTGTAATTCTGGCATATAAGTAGGGCCTGCTGATTATATCAACACTCCAGACATTCAGTTTTTCCGTCATCCCACAGGTTCAAATTCCTTACAGACTTCACATAGTACCGCAAAAAGCACCTTGCTGAATTTATCAGGGCGACCACATAGTTGTAGTAGCCCAACCCGATTAATTTAACCAGGTTGAGCACTAAAACGATGGTGGCAATCCATGATTCACTCGTTTGCGTAAGCCTTGCTTTGATACGGTTCATTCCGTATGCTGTCTTGGCTTGTCCAAACGTTCCTTCAATTGGATTTCTTTCGCCCGGACTTATGTGGTCTTCCACTGCCTTTGGTCTTCCCAGTGGTTTCGCGTGAAGCGTGATTCCAAGCAGCTTGAGTGCGGCTCTATTAGCCCGATTGCAATATATTTTATCGGCCAACACATCTGCTGGATAATACCCAAATCGTTCTTTGTATTTCTCCACTGAGGCCATCAGCCGCGTTCCCTCATTAAATGCGTTCCATGAGAGATCATCCAGAAAAGCAAAGCCATTCATCAACGACACATTTATTTTCGCCCCAAATTCAACATACGCATTGGACTTCCCTCTGACAATCGGGCGCACATGCGGCTGATGAATACTCACTATGCGGTCTTCGATGCTGTGCACATGTTCTGTAAACATTTTTAATTGCTGGTCATAGACCGTATTGATCACTAAAAGATACTTGTAATCCTTTTGTTTGAGCGGAATAACGGGAGACGCATCTAAAAGAAAGTTGATGCTTTTAAGGTTTTTTCTCAAATAGCTCAGTTGCTTTCTTATTGCTCTGCGGATCTCTTTTTTTGATTTGTTCTTTTTCTGAGCCGTATGCAGATAGAGCTTCCGCGCCTCTTTCCTGTCGGTCCTTGGCTTGGCTTTATGAAGTGACGGTGAATACAATTTATCAATCAACAGTTCTGATTTCTCCCGGGCATCGTTCAGTAAATTTAAATCTGTTGGATAGGCGATGTCCTGCGGGCAGGCAGTGGCGTCAGTGATAAGTTTTCCTTTATGCTCTATCAGTGGAGCATCCTTAGCTATTTGCGTTGTTGGAACATTCACTTCATTCGTGGTGTCGCCACTAACTCCTAATCCGCCTTCATCTTCAGAAGAGTTGTCATCTCGCTTTTTTGATAACCCAAGTATCTTTTCATTAATCGCATTGATCTGCTCCATTCCCATTCGCTTCCTGAACTCTACGAACAACGAGGGATCGAACGGCTCTTCATTACTGAAACTGCTGTACCCAATAAAGTACTGCATGTACATGTTCTCCTGTATCTGCATGACTGTTTCACGATCGCTCATGTTGCAGATGTGCTTTAGGATCATTGCCCCAATGGCGACTCGCGGGTTTATTCCTTCTGCACCCCGCTGACTGTTGTTAAGCTGCGATTGATACGTGGTTACCAGCAAATCCCAC
>CAZNRQ010000422.1:0-1877 GCA_964574845.1 uncultured Bacteroidales bacterium | reverse complement strand
AATATTATAAAACACTTTAAATATAAAGGCTTTTGTATTTGACCTTTTTGAAGTACTTTATTATTGCTTGTTTCAGCTATATGAATATTGTTATTTACCGTTTACAACATGAAAACAAGAGCATTATTCCAAATAATATTAATATGTTTTTCATTTTCAATGCACTATGCACGGTTTTTAGAGGCTTTTGCCATATTTTCATGCATTTTCTACATTACAAATATGCAGATAATTCTTGAAAATACAGCGTTTAAGAGTTTTTCAGCAGACCCTATTTAGTGTACTTTCAAGATCATTTTTTATTTGAGTTGCTGCATCTAACATGTCGATACTTGGATCATCAGTATAGAAATATATTGTTGAGCTTATCACAACCTTAACCGGGCCTCCACGATCATTATAATAGACAACTCTTGTAATCCCTCCCATACTGGTTGGGTCAATCAAATTTATTGGTTTATTATTCATTACACATTATGGTGATCAGTTAATATAGCACTTGGCTGGATCCAAAAAATTCTTAATACGATTTTGATTGTGAATAATACTCTACTTTTTCTATCTCACCATTCTCCTTAAAATATAGCCATTTGCCAATCTTCTTCCCTTTATAATACTGCCCTTTTATTTCTATTTTGCCGGTAATAAAATATTTAAAAAAGTCGCCCGTCAATTTTCCCTTTTTTGAGGAGAATTCTTGTAAAATATTACCGTTTCTATTCACTAAAAAATGTTTACCCTCAATATATTTTACAATTTCATTTTTACTGAATGCCACATTATGAAAAACAGTATCTCCTTCTAAATTGACCGAGTAGATGTATTCTTTTGATAATTTACAAGTTTCATCATTAATATAAGCGGCCCTTTTTCTATACATCCAGCATGATTATAGAAACAAAATGCAACAACTTATTAGAAGCATTCTATTAGTTTCCATTATTCTTAATGTCATTTTCAATTGCTTTATCAAAATCACTTCTTATTTTCCTCAAATCGTTCTTGTCAAGAATTCCCCTTATCTGTTCCACAGCCTCGTTATAATTTACATTTGTCCTATCACCCAGCTGTTCATGAAATAACACTCCATTTGTAGGGTCATCTTGAGAATACAGATCAAAATAACTTGTATTTTCAAGTGCACCAGACCAGATCTTCTCCATGAAATCCATAATGGGCTTTGCATGAATTTGATCTTCATGAAGCGCAGTCGCAAGCATTCCACCAATTTGTCTTTCTGAATTATCCTGCCCTCTTTTTAATATATTCACTCCAATACGCATTTTCAACTCAGTATTTTCATTTACGGGATCTCTTGAAAATGCTGCTTCTCCTAAAGACATCCATCCTTTGTTTGTCCGTATTCCCGGAAAATTATTCTTGGCGGAACCATAGGTTAGGCCATAATTTCCTTTTTTAAAAGAGAATAAAGATGTGAATTTAATATCCGAGCTATTGGCATAAATTCCATCAGTGCCTCCTTGTATGCCTAAATATCTTTGCTGCTGTTTTGCGGTCATGTAATTCATATAACGAGCACTTATTTCCGGAGTTTGCAAGTACAACTTAATTGCAGAATACAATCTTCGACGAAACCATCTAATAAACAATGAAACCTTGACATCTGCTCCGTCTGGGTCGACAAATATCACTGGGCTGTTTTCGCAATAGGAATAGGGTGACTGCTCCGGGTATTTGCATGCCATCGGGTCCACTGAAATAAACCTACACAACCAATCCGCGTAGTATCTGGCTCCATAATAATAGAGCCCACTTTCTTCATCTCGCTCCTTGCCAACATATTTGTATCGTTTCAGGCTTACCTCGGTTTCAGTTCTGCCAGAGCGGTATGAGGTCGTCCCATAAGGATGATATTC
>CAZNRQ010000421.1:0-3597 GCA_964574845.1 uncultured Bacteroidales bacterium | reverse complement strand
CTTCACGGGCTATCTGTTTGAGGCCACGCCTTACAAAGAAAACAAGTCGAAGTTTAATGTCTATGCCATTCAGGCTCCTTCTCAGGAATCAGGCACTGACATACCCGGCGACGGCATATGGAAAAACACCATTCTGGGCACTACCTTTTATACCTTCGACTCGGAGCGCTATCTCATGACAGGCGAAAACAAAGCGGTGCGCGATGTGGCTTCCAACGCTCCCTACGATCAGATCTACATCATGGTCAACACCAGCAAATACGGAGGCGGGGCCATCTATAATCATTATGCCACCTGCGTGAGCGGCAATATGTATAAAGAGTATGTCTTCTCCCACGAGTTGGGTCATGCCATTGCCGGCCTGGGCGACGAATATTACGAATCGTCCACTTCCTACAATGAGTTCTATCCTCTGGATGTCGAACCCCCCGATCCCAACCTCACCACTATGGTTCATTTCGAAAAGAAATGGAAAGATATGGTAGATAAAGACACTCCCATACCCACTCCCTCGGAAGATAAATATAAGCAAAAAGGCGTGGTAGGCGTGTTCGAAGGCGGCGGTTATGTCAACAAGGGAGTCTATCGTCCTTCTTACGATTGCAGCATGAAATCCATATCGGTCAACAATTTCTGCCCGGTCTGCCGCAAAGCCATACAAGCCATGATTGATTTCTATACAAAATAATAATTATGCTGCAAAAGGTATAGTGTATTATTAAAATACTATTTTCGCACAGAAAAAATTCTAAACCCAATATAAGGAGAAAAAATTATGTCTATTACCAAATTAGAACAAATGTTCGAAGTGCTGAAAAGCAAAACCCGTAAGCGCCTGGTAGCTGCTTATGCCAACGATTCTCACACCATTGGAGCCGTTAGCGGCGCCATTGATAAAGGCATTGTCGATGCCACCCTGGTGGGCGACGAGGCTACCATCCGCAAGGTATGTGCCGAGCATAACATCGATGTCAACAAATTCAAGATTGTGCAGGAAGCCGACGAGGTGAAAGCCGCACAAAAAGCCGTAGAACTCATCAACAAAGGCGAAGGCGACATACTGATGAAGGGTCTGGTGACCAGCGACAAATACATGCGCGCCATTCTCGATAAAGAAAAAGGTTTGATGGCTGGTCCCAAGTCTATACTGACTCACGTTACGGTTATCGAAACCCCGAATTATCACAAACTCATCATTGTGGCTGATGTGGCAATCATCCCTGCTCCGGATTTGACACAGAAAATTGCCATGACCAACTACCTCATACAAACTGCTCATGCTTTGCAGATCGAAAAACCCAAAGTAGCTTTACTGGCTGCTACCGAGCAGATGTCGCTGGGAATGCAGGCTTGTATTGATGCTGCCATCATCAGCAAAATGGCCGACCGCGGACAGATCAAGGGAGGCATTGTCGATGGTCCTTTGGCATTGGATGTATGTGTGGATAAAGAAAGCGTTGAGATCAAGAAGTTGGTAAGTCCTGTGGCCGGCGATTGCGATTGTATATTGTTCCCCAACATTGAGTCGGGCAATGTGTTCTTCAAAACCAACACCAAGCTTTGCGGTGGCGAACTGGGTGCTGTGGTTTACGGAGCCAAGGTTCCCTGTGTATTGACATCACGCGGCGACAGCGAGCTCACCAAATTATATTCTATCGCACTTTCGGCTATGATAGCCAAATAAACCTTACCCCGTATTGTTATGAAAGTATTAGCGATCAACCCGGGCTCTACCTCGACCAAGATAGCTGTTTACGAGAACTACAAATTGTTCTTCCTGAAAAGCATTCGTCATTCTTCCGAAGAGCTCGGAAAATTCAAACATATTGCCGACCAGTTCGAGTTCCGCAAGAACATCATCATGAATGAACTGCAGGAAGCCAACATCGGGTTGGATTCCATTGATGCCATTGTCGGACGCGGCGGCCTGGTGAAGCCCATCAAATCGGGTGTTTACGAAGTGAACGAAAAGCTTCGTAAAGATCTCATCAAAGGCATTCAGGGCGAACATGCCAGCAATCTGGGTGGTCTGATAGCTTTTGATATTGCCAATATGCGCGAAGAGCTGAAGGCTTATATCGCCGACCCTGTGGTGGTGGATGAGTTGGAAGATATTGCACGCATTTCCGGACACCCCTTGTTCGAAAGAGTTTCTATTTTTCATGCTCTCAACCAGAAAGCTATTGCGAAAGCACATGCACGTTTCCTCGGTCAGAAGTATGAGGACATGAACTTTATCGTGGTTCATTTGGGTGGAGGTATCAGTATTTCCGCACATAAAAAGGGCCGGGTAATAGATACCAATCAGGCTCTGGACGGCGATGGTCCATTCTCTCCCGAAAGAAGCGGAACCTTGCCTGTGGGCCAGGTGGTTCATATGTGTTTCGGAGGCAAATACAGCGAAGAAGATATCATGAACATGATACGCGGCAAAGGTGGTCTGACGGCTTACCTGGGAACCAATAATGCTTCTGAAGTAGAAGAGCGTATCAACAAGGGCGATGAAAAAGCCAAAAAAGTTTATGAAGCGATGGCTTATCAGGTTTCGAAGTATATAGGCAGCATGGCTACCGTGCTCAAAGGTGAGATACACGGCATATTGATCACTGGTGGTATTGCCTACGACGAAATGTTCATCAGTTGGATACGCGAGAGGGTTCAGTTCATAGCACCTATTTTTGTGTATCCCGGCGAGGACGAAATGAAGGCCCTGGGTATGAACGGACTGATGGTACTCCGTGGCGAGATTGTTCCCGAAGTTTACGTCTGAGATGTTTTGCCTTCTCCATTTATCTTGATAAATTAACAACATAAAATAGAACTAACATGAGAAAATTTGTAAAAATTCTGTTGCTGATTCCATTAATGTTTGTGGTCTTGTTATTTACCCGTTGCGGAAAAGAGAACCGTGTTTTGAACATTACCTACGTCAACGAAACGGTGGATGCTGTCAATATGTATACCGGTGCAGAAAAGTCCGAAACAGATAATAGGGTTACGGGACACGGAACCCTGATTGTAAAATTCACCATTGATCAAAAGGCCACTTGTCTTGATTTTGCGGTAGGAAAGAATGGTCAGACCATTTTGACGGAGAACCTTTGCTTTGGAGAAGAAAACACGGTAAAAGTTTATTATAACGGAACTTCCTTACGTATCGAATAAATTCCCGACCTGTCTTGCACTTTGGCAGGGCTTGATTGATTATTGATAAAGGGAATCTTTTTGATTGGAAGATTGTCTTTAATTTGTATACTTTCCTTCATTTTTTATAGGAAAGTAGCTACCTTTGTGACTTAATCAAAAATCCTCATGAAGCCTTACCTCGACCTGCTGAATCATGTATTATTGAACGGTGCCGTAAAATCTGACCGAACAGGCACGGGAACCGTCAGTGTGTTTGGCTACCAGATGCGCTACGATTTGCAGCAGGGATTCCCTTTACTCACCACCAAGAAACTTCATTTGCGTTCCATCATTCATGAATTGCTTTGGTTTTTGCAGGGCGATACCAACATCAAATATCTTAATGATAATAAGGTCAGCATATGGGACGAATGGGCCGATGCCGATGGTAATCTGGGGCCTATTTATGGG
>CAZNRQ010000420.1:0-3612 GCA_964574845.1 uncultured Bacteroidales bacterium | reverse complement strand
ATCATAGCAGTCATAAATTGGTCATTGTAGGAGCCCGCAAATGGTGGACCAGCGAATTAGAAGCCACTTTCAATAATCTTCACCACAAAAATGATATTGTTTTTACCGGACGTCTTGGCGAAGATGAATTGAATTCCGTATTAGCATCTGCCTCAGCCCTAACTTACGTTTCTTATTTCGAAGGTTTCGGTATTCCCATACTTGAGGCTTTTCGATGTGGTGTCCCCGTTATAACTTCGAATGTCACCTCAATGCCTGAAGTAGCCGGAAATGCAGCTTTACTGACGGATCCCCTTGATCCGGCTTCAATAGCAGAGGCTATGAATAAGATTGCCTCTGATCCCTCTCTGTGTGAATTGTTGAGGCAAAATGCTGAAATCATACTAAAAGATTATTCATGGGAAAAATCGGCGCAGCTTTTATGGGATTGCATTGAAAAAACTATGGAAGAAACAGTTTAATGCTCTGTCCAGATAATGTATAATCTATTTAATGTGAAAAAATCTCAAAATTAATTTGCAGGAATAAAAAAAACTTCTACCTTTGCACTCCTTTAAATTTTAGAAAATGAAAAGAACATTTCAACCCTCGCAACGCAAAAGAAGAAACAATCACGGATTTCGTAAAAAAATGGAATCAGCAAACGGCCGCAGGGTATTAGCAAGTCGTAGGGCAAAAGGAAGAAAAAAATTAACAGTTTCTGACGAGAAATTACATAAAAGATAATTTTACGGAATTTCCGTTTCATAAAATATTTTAATTTTGAGGAGATAATTTAATTTGTCTCCTCAATTTTTTTTATAGACTCATCGTATGAATGCGATATTCTGGTTTCTGTTAGTTGTAGGTGTTTCATGGTTAGTGATATTATACGTTCTTCCGTTTTTGGGAAGGTTGTTTTTGCGCAGGCTATCTAAAAAATTTCAGGATCAAATGGCGAATCAACAACAACAGGAGCAGAAACCCGAGGGTTCCGTTCATATTGAAAACGTCCCATCTACACCGGAAAAGAAGATCGATTTGGGAGATTATGTGAATTACGAAGAAATTAATGAAAAATAAATAAAGCAGCTCATGAAAAAAATTAACTTTTTAAAATTGATCCCCTATGCAGTGGCAATAATTGTCTTTATTGCGATTTCCTTAATTTACGTTAGTCCTATTTTCGATGGGAAAGTACTTAATCAAAGTGATGTTATTCACTATAAAGGCTCTTCAAAAGAAATTTCGGATTTCAGGAACTCAACGGGGGAGGAGGCCTTGTGGACCAATTCTATGTTTGGGGGTATGCCGGCTTATCAGATAAGTGTTTTATATAAAACCTCCGTGGTTCCTTTTTTTAAGAACGTCATGATGGCAGGACTTCCTTTTCCGGCCAATATTTTGTTTGTTTTGTTTTTAGGTTTTTTCATTCTTTTGTTAACCCTTAAAACCGATCCCTGGTTGTCAATAATAGGGGCTATTGCCTTTGCTTTTTCCTCCTACTTCTTCATCTATCTGAATGTAGGTCACAATTCTCAAACCTTAGCCATTGCATTTATACCTCTGGTGTTATCAGGTATTTTGCTAACCTTTAAAGGCAGATATTGGTTAGGCGGTGCATTGACGGCTTTGTTTATGGCTATCGAGATCAATGTTAACCATGTTCAGATGACTTATTACATGTTGCTGATCATCGGGTTCATAGTTCTTTTTGAATTTATTTACGCCATTATTGATAAAAAACTAAAATCATTCTTTATTGCCGTTGCTGTATTGATTTTTGCAGGTATTGTTTCCATAGGGCCTAATGTTACTAATCTTTGGACCTCTTCCGAATACGTAAAAGAAACCATACGCGGGAAATCAGAACTTACGGATAATGGCAAGAATCGCTCCAGTGGTCTGGATAAAGATTACATCATGCAATGGAGTTATGGGATAGGTGAAACATTTACGCTGATGATTCCTGATGCCAAAGGAGGCGAGAGTGAAGCTATTGGGAAAACCAAATCAGCTTTGGAAAATGTCGACAGGCAATATCGTGAGCCGGTGGCCCAACAAAGCCGTTATTGGGGAAATCTGCCATTTACCTCGGGACCGGTTTATGTGGGCGCTCTAATTGCTTTTTTGTTTATTCTCGGTTTATTTATTGTGAAGGGTCGGTTGAAATGGGCATTATTTGCAGTCACCATATTAGCTATGTTGCTTTCCTGGGGGCATAATTTCAGATTCCTTACCGACTTCTTTATTGACTATATCCCTTATTACAACAAGTTCAGGGCGGTGTCATCTATACTTATCATTGCCGAGGTTACTATGCCATTGTTGGGAATACTGGCCTTGAAAGAAATTGTGGAGAATCCTTCCATCGTCAAGACCAAAAAAGTGTTTTTCTTTATTTCCTTAGGACTTACAGCCGGGTTGACCTTATTGTTTTTATTGATGCCGACCTTATTCTTTGACTTTACTACTCCTACCGAAGTAAGCCAGTTTAATGCTTATCTGAAACAAGGTGCAAGCAAAAGCCAGATAGATGCCATACTTTCTAATCTGGAGATTGCCAGAATGTCTATTTTCAAAATGTCGTGTATTCGCACTATTGCCATTATTGTGATCGGAGCCGGATTAATATGGACCTATGCTTCGGTTAAAAAAATGAGCAAATACATACTCTATGCTGCACTCGGGATCTTGATTTTGATCGATATGGTTCCCATTGATAAGAGATATCTGAACGATAAAAGCTTTGTTCCTAAAAAGCAAATGGATGCTCCTTATACTGCTTCCGCTGCCGATGAGTTTATTTTGCAGGATACCACTGCTGATTTCAGGGTGCTAAATATGACTACCGGCAATTTTACGCTGGATGCTTCGACCTCTTATTTTCATAAATCTCTGGGTGGTTACCATGCTGCCAAACTAAGGAGGTATCAGGACCTTATTGACCATCGAATAGACGTAGAGCAGGAGCGCCTGATAAATACTTTGAAAGCCGGCGCTTCCGATTCAGTGCTCATCTCTACTATGTATGGTCTAACCACTATGAACATGCTTAATACAAAGTATTATATCTATAATCCGGAAGCACGACCCTTAAAAAATCACGCTGCTTTAGGTAATGCATGGTTTGTTAAAAATGTGACTATGGTCGACAATGCAGATGCAGAGATCAAGGCACTGGATAATTTCTCGCCTGCCAATACTGCCATTGTTGATAAGAAGTTTGAGAGCGAACTGAGCTCTTTCAAAGGAGATAAGGATTTTCAAGCGACCATAAAACTAACCGAATATAAACCCAACTATTTAGCTTATGAAGCCAAAAATCTAAAAGCAAACCAGCTGGCAGTATTTTCGGAGATCTATTACAACAAAGGTTGGGATGCTTATATTGACGGCAATAAGGCTCCTTATTTCAGAGCAAATTATGTACTGCGTGCTATGGTGATTCCTGCAGGCGACCATAAGATTGAATTCAAATTCGAACCCCAATCTTATTATGTTGGCGAAAAGGTTTCACTGGCAGGATCTGTTCTGCTGGTGCTCTTCCTGGGCGCTGCTTTGTTTTTCGAATTAAGGAAGAAGAAGGAAAAGGTTATCGATACCGAAGCCAAAGCAATTAAGAAATAATAG
>CAZNRQ010000419.1:0-3616 GCA_964574845.1 uncultured Bacteroidales bacterium | reverse complement strand
AGATTATATTGAAAGATTAAGAACTTGAATTTCTTTTTTCTGTTTTATATCATAAAATAAGCAGGAAACCTTACTTTACTTACACAATATAATTATTATGGGTTGCATTACAGTTTATAAAGGAAATAGGGGAGTCTTCGACCGGATTACTTGAGGCTGTAATAAGTGATAAATAGTTGTACTTGTATTAGTTGCAAGTGGCCGGTTCTTTGAATTCAGTCCTGCGGGCTACTATAGCAAAGGGTTCAGAGTTTTTCTGAATTTAGAGCTTGAGATTTGCACAAAATTTGCACAAAAATATTTTCAGATAGGATCTTTCCTGCTAATGATGATAGATTAGAGAAAATATGTAACTTTAGCATTGAAAATAAAGAAACCATGAAAGAGGAGTCCATAATGCATCCCGGAATTGAATACGATCCCTATGATGTGAACCTGATAAAAACCCTGAAAACACTGGAGAATGCAGTTGCTTCCAAAAGCAGGATTTTGAAATCTGAAGTGTTTGATAAGGAAAATTATTTTATCGGTCTCTGGAGTATGGCAGAATACTTTTATAAATCTCTAAAGCCAGGGTCACCATGGCGATTCAATTTTTATAAGGACCATTTAAATTCAGGCATTCTCATTGTTCCTTCTGATCATGTTTTCTTCCAGTATGGTATCACCTTCGATCTTATCGCCAGGGATGATTGGGAAATTAATGCCTTTCTGGATTATCATGCCGAAAACCTGATTGGATTTGATGTGGTGAATAAAGAGAATTTTCCAGTCTTTATCGAAAAGCTAGTACTTCGTCATATCAGCACATGGAGCCCGTTCCTAGAAGATTCACGAAAGGGACTTATTATGCAATGGGTGAAGAAGGTAAAAGACTCAAATAAGTCAGTAGGGGAGGAAGTTTATAAAAATCATGCAACTTATATCTTTAATCAGCTTAACATTCAGATGAATTCAATGGCTCAAGAAATCACAGAAGGTTATACGAAGGAATTTAATGAATTTAAAGATGCACTTAAAAATTTAACAGGCCAAATAGCTGAAAACAAAAAAGGGAAAAATGATCTTAATAATGAGATAACTTCATTTGAGGAATTATTTAAAAATCCTTTGATGATTGATTCGTGTATTGATGTACTAAGAAAAACGGATCCTCCATTAATAAGTAATGAAAGTAAATACATTGGTAAATCGAAATCTGCTTTTGGTATCTGGTTTTCTGAGTTAGAAATACAAGGTTATATTGAAAATATTAACGATACAAAAAAAGCCTTGCTTCTTACAAAATATTTTTCAGGCTTTACCACCTATAAAGACGGCAGTATATTAGGAAAAATTGGAAATAAAACTGAAGAAAAATATCGTTTTGTTATAAAAAAACTTCTTTCCGAAATTCCAAAAGGAAAATAAGGAACTTTTGGCTTTTCTCACATTGTAATTTTGCGGTCATTATGAATATGATCGCAAGTTTCTTTATTACGTTTTTTCGTGCCTATTTTTTGATGTCCTTATCCAGGAGGCAGATTATTGCCTGTCAATATCATTCAAGCATAGTCATAATAGCGAAAAATTGGTCAGTGATAACCAAAATATTCCTTGATGGTTTTTGTTTCTTTGCAGAGGCTGATCTAATATTGCTGCGGTCGAAGTACAATTATTATATATTATTAATACAATATCCAAAATTATGGCAGGACTAACACATAACGACCTTCCGCAGGCCGTTGAACAAATATTAGAGATAGTGAAATTTATGCTGAAATACATGCAGGAAAATGACGGAAACAAAAATGAAACCGAATTAACAGACAAATGGTTCGATGTAAAAGAACTTAAGGAATATTTACCGACTCATCCTTCCACTAGCGATATTTATGCAAAAACACATAACCGAACTATTCCTTTCCATAAATCAGGCAAACGTGTTATATTTCGAAAAATCGAGATTGATACATGGCTTTTATCGAATCAATCGAAGACTCTGAATCAGATCACTGAAGAGGCTGAGAAGGTGATGATTCAGAAACAAAACAATAGAAGAACGAAAAGTAAACAAAAGTATTATTGAAATTTAAAATAAATTAAAAACAAAAAAAATAGTATAAATTAAAAAATAAACTTATGAAAAACAACGAATTAGACTCGAATTCAGATTACTATAGGGTGTGTCCTTTTTGTCACATGGAATTTATGGCAGATCATCGTAGGCGTAAATTCTGCAGTGATAAATGCGGAGATAAATATAATAATAGGCTTAAGGAGCTTAATGCTGCTATTGTCCCTCCTGATATTCCTAAAGTTGAAACTGTAATTTCGCCTTCAGATGGCAAAATAACTATAACAAAACAATGTGAGGATATACTTTGGAATTGTGATATTCCTACTGAAGGAAAACGGATTTCTATTAAGTACCTGATCAACAATAAATTTGATTTTGGAGGTTATATTTCCAAAATAAAATCAACTAAATATAAAGATGGTTTTTCAGCGGAATACGGCCCATTTATTATGTCGTGGGAAGACGATTTATCTGTATTTGTTCTACGTAAAATTAAGTAATATGCAAGAAGATGAAATTTTAAAAAATGTGTTTGGAAGAAAGGTTCCTCAAACTTTCTCAGGAAGATTGAGTAATATTCCAAAGGGAAATATAGTTGCAGGCATTGGCATTGCAATTTTTCTAATTTATGTGGGTTATTCTTATGGCGCTACTAGTGCACGCTATATGAGTCTTACTGGCCCCCAAAAGCGAACTCCACAAAAACCGAAAGAGGATCTACACAAAAATGATAATCCAGTTGCCAAAGACTGAAAATTCATTGCAGAATAAACAGAATTTGAATGGAAATCAAATATCCTTGATTAGCTTAATCCATATCTATTAATATCTTTGAACCACAAAATCCATAGACCCATGAGCCAATCTGAACATGAAAACCCTTACAACGTATTTACGGAATCTTTAAAAAAATTCCTAGCTGAAATTATCAGTCAGGAAATTGAAAAGAATTTCAAGAAATATATGCCGCTTCCAGAAAAGTCGGATATCATTTTCATTGACGAAGCTTGTCGAATTTCAGGATTTGCCCGACAAACAATTTATCAGTTGATTGGAATAAATAAGATCCCTTATTTGCCAAAAGGAGGTAGAAAAAAACTTGCCTTTTCGAGAAAATTATTGTTGAACTGGATGGAAGGCAGATGAGTAATCTAATTACTTAGTAAAACACTTATGGCAGCGCAATTCAAGAATATTAACTGTACCAGTCAAAGTGTGACAGTGATTCTGGTGCAAAATGTGCCACTATATCTAATCTAAGAGATCTTATTACCTTATAATCCCGAGCAGGATATTTATACACCTTTTAATCCTTTGGCTGTTTTGGCTTAATCACACTGTAATTAGAAATTACGGAAGCGGGTCATCATTGTATTAATACTTTCTTTACAATGAAATTATTGGAATTATGCGCTTTGATATAATAAACCCCTTTTGCAAAACCCGAAATATTCAAAGTGAATTTTGTATTTTTATCGTTAATTGTTGTAACAATTTTTCCTGTGTTGCTTATAATTTCAATGCTGACAGGAATAGCTGTCAGTAAATGAATACAGT
>CAZNRQ010000418.1:0-3653 GCA_964574845.1 uncultured Bacteroidales bacterium | reverse complement strand
AATTCCTTGTGGGCCTGTTACACCATTAGCTCCCGTAACACCTTGAATACCCTGAGTACCTGTGACACCTTGTGCACCAGTAACTCCCTGAAGTCCGGTTATACCTTGAATACCTTGTGCGCCGGTTACACCTTGAATACCTGTGGCTCCCTGAATACCCTGAGCACCCTGCATTCCTGTAGGGCCTGTTGTTCCGACAATACCAACGCCTGTACACATAGATGTCCAAGATACAATAGTCAGAACACAAAAGTAAATACACATCTGATCAACATCATATACCAACAATCCGTTGGCAGGATTCACAATGCCTAATCGCTGAGCAGTGGTAAGGCGAGGAATCAACATCCCTTTATCTATGGCATCAACATCTAAAGCCGCGGATGGATGTGGGTTAGCTCCGGTGGAATTTATCCCCACGTTATTCTGTGCCCATGCTTTTGAAATAAAAGTAAGGGTTATAACACTAAAAACAATACAAGTAAAAATCTTTCTCAAACAATCAACTTTAAGGCAATTAGCAAAAGTACAAAATAATTTCTACTCGTATAACCTTTAAAATGTTAACGGAAGCTTAAATTTCTGCACTTTATGGAATTGTGTCAAAGCATTGGAAACTGCGGCTGCTGTAGGTACCAATCCAATTTCACCAATCCCCTTGGCTCCAAAAGGACCAAAATCATCGGCAACCTCTACCCCAATAACCTCAATTTCGGGTACATCTTTTGCCTTAAATAAACTGCAATCTTTCAATTTTGTACTTTTCAGGTAGCCATCCTGCATGGGAAGGTCTTCGCTTAAGGCATAACCCAGTCCCATAACAATACCGCCTTCTATCTGACCTTCGAAAAGGGTCTGATTCATCACTTTACCAGCATCATGAGCAGCAACAACTTTTTTGATTTTACCTGTATCATCAAGTATTACCAATTGGGTGGCATAACCGTATGAGAAATGAGTTACAATCTTTTCAACATCAGCTCCGGGTTTGGTGGTCCAGTTGCATTCGGAATAACCGAGGAAGGTCTTGCATGACAATTCCTGTAAGCTATTTGATTTCAGAGATTCATTAAGTTTGTCACAAGCATCTATTACGGCATTACCCAATAGTACTGTAGCACGGGATGAAGTAGTCATACCTGTTTCCAGTGAAGCTTCGGTATCAATTTCGACATTTATGAACTCAGGAGGTATGCCCGTCCTTTCGGACATGATCTGAATGACCACATTATTGATGCCTTGTCCCATATCGGTCCAGCCATGCTTTACAACTATCTCATTTTCGCTTTTTATTACAATTGCTGCATGACTGAAATCTATCATACCATTACCGACACCGCAATTCTTAATACCGCAGGCAATACCAACAAATTTTGCCTTATAGAATTCATCTTTCACTACCAGTAATGTTGCCTTCACTCCTACGCCCTGTTCCAGAACCTGTCCCGTTGCCGTCATTTTACCTTCGCATAAAGCATTGTTGTAGCGAAACTGCCAGCGGTCAAAACCGCCCTGACGGCAGAGTTCATCTATGCAACCTTCCAGGGCAAAAGCCACCTGATTGGCTCCAAAACCACGCATGGCCCCACTGGGAATATTATTGGTGTAAACGGTCTTTGATTCAATATCAACCACGGGAACATGATAGGCCCCGGTAGCATGACCAGCAAACCTCTCCATCACCTTGTTGCCCACTGAGGCATAAGCGCCTGAATCGCCTACTGCCCGCAGCTTTAATGCCGTCAACATTCCTTTTTTGTCGCAGGAAACCGAGATATCCATAAAGACAGGATGGCGCTTGGGATGCATGCGAATGGACTCGTCGCGGGTGAGGGTTACTTTTACGGGTTTCCCTGTCAATAAGGTATATAAAGCCGCATGGCCCTGAACCGTAAGATCTTCCTTTCCGCCAAAGCCACCGCCACATGGAACCAGTGTTACCTGAAGTTCTTCGGGACTGAGGTTGAGAAGTTTCAGTATCTGTTTTTTGTCGACGTAAATGCCCTGTCCCTGACTGTAGAGATGTATTTTGCCCTTTTCGGGAACACAAATAGCTGATTCAGGCTCAAGAAAAGCATGCTCTATCCTTTGGGTTTCGTAAAAACCGGAAGCCGTAAAGGCAGAGTTCTTTATGACCTTTTCAATGTCTCCTCCCCTTTTCACCACGCAGGTATCCAGCAGGTTGCCATGATCGGGATGCACCTGTGGGGAATTGCTTTCCAATGCCTTATACGGATCGGTGACCGGGGCTAGTATCTTATACTCCACATGTATTCTGGACACGGCTTCACGAGCTATCTTTTCATTATGAGCAACGACTCCGCAGAGAACATCACCAATATAACGGGTTGTCTCCCCTTCAGCAATCATCAGCGGCCAGTCAGGATAAATGAGCCCTGTGTATTTATTTCCGGGAATATCTTTGGAGGTGACCACCCTAACTACACCCGGAAGATTAATAGCTTCGGAGTAGTCAATCTGAATGATCTCAGCACGGGGATGATCGCTGAATTTCAGAGCACCAAACAACATGTTGTCGAACTTGAGATCGGCGACAAATTTGCGGGTAGCAATGGCGGTTTCATATGCCTGATATTTGGGAAAAGAAGTTCCCACAGCCGCATTATTCTCCGAATATTCCATGGATTCGCCGCCATTGAGCTTCCGGCAGGCCAGTTCTATGGCATCAATGATCTTAACATAACCGGTACAACGACAAAGGTTGATGTTTAAGGCTTTGACAATTTCTTCACGGGTGGGTGTCGGATTCTTCTGAAAGAGAACCTTGGTACGCATGATAAAGCCCGGGGTACAAAATCCGCATTGTACCGCCCCTTTTTCCACATAGGCTTTGGCGATCACATTACGCACCGCCTCGGGAATGCCCTCCGTGGTTGTGACCACGGCATCGCTGAGCTTGCTAATTTTGGTGGTACACGAAAGCCTGGCTTCGCCGTTGATCTCGAGCATGCAGGCACCGCAATAGGCCTGGCAGGAACAACCATCCTTTACGGAAGTTATATCCTTTTCTTCACGAAGGAAATATAGCAGTGTATTGTCAGGATTACCTTCGTAGCAGATAGTTTCGCCATTCAACAGGAATGTAATCATAAGCCGGTTTTATCGTTATTTTACTACTTTTATAAAGTTTTCGGGATCGGTATCCCCTTCCGAATTGATGAGCAGCACTGAAGTTTTTTCATTGATACCCATCTCGTCGCGGTATTGGGCAAACCTGTCGCCTTCGAACAAAGCCAGCAAGGCTGCCATGCCCGATGCTCCCGATTCGCCGGAAATGATCTGAGGATCATTGCCCTCAGGATGATAATACTGCCGCATGCCCTGTTCGGCATAGCGATCGCTGACCGTCATCATATAATCGGCGCCTTCGCAGATATAATCCCATGCCAACAGGGAAACTCCGCAGTTGAGGCCCGCCATTATAGAGTCGTAAGGCTGTTTGGATTCAGTGGGTTTGCCGTTCTTGATGGATTCCATGAAAGCATCGGCGCGGACAGGCTCCATGCAAATGATCTTGGGACGTTTCTTACCGTATTTTTTGGTGTAATACCAGGTGCCGGCTGCGGCCAGTCCGCCTACGCCTGCCTGCAGTATGACGATATCCGCCATGCTGTGGAACTGGTTATTGATGA
>CAZNRQ010000417.1:0-3659 GCA_964574845.1 uncultured Bacteroidales bacterium | reverse complement strand
CGCTGCAACAGACGTTCGTCTACCTGAAAGGTGCTGTTGTAGCTCCAGGTTTTGGTTTCTATCCATTGCAGGTCTTTCTCGTTGCAGCCATAAAAAGGATCCGGTATCAGTTTGTTGGCAAGCAGATCGGTATGTATGCTTCCGGGAACCTTTGCAGGGTAGCAATCATGATTGCCTTTTTCTCCGAACATCCAGTTGCTGTGAAGAAAAAGGGTGTCAGAAGTTTGAGCTTGTCCGCCCAAAAGATGACCTAAAAACAAAAAGAATAAAAAATATTTTTTGATCCGGGTCATGTTGTTCAATTAATTATTGACCTGTTTCCATATCATAGAAGCAGCGCCCAGAATGGCGGCGTCGTTTTCCTTGATACCGGAAGGAAGTATCTTGATTTTATTTTTATAGATATTGAGGAGGTTGTTTTCGAAACTCTTTCGCAAGGGAGTAAAAATGAGATCGCCGGCATTGGAAATACCCCCGAATATAAAGATGGCTTCGGGACTGGTATAGGCAACACTGTTGGATAAAGTTAGTCCCAGCACTTCGCCTGTATATTCAAAAGTTTTAATCGCTGCACTTTCGCCTTGTAAAGCCTGATCGTAGATGTATTTGGGGGTGATATCCTCATCAGAAGTTCCCTTGGGGTGACATTTTCCATTAAGTATTTCCAGATAAGTTGCCTTGATACCCTTAGCAGAGCAATAAGCCTCCAGACAACCCTTTCGTCCGCATCCGCAAAGTCTTCCTTCCGGATAAGTAATGGTATGGCCAATTTCTCCTGCAAAACCATCGTGACCGTATACCATTTCTCCGTTTACCACAATGCCGCTGCCCACGCCGGTACCCAGCGTTATAAAAATAAAATCCTTCATGTTTTTTGCATTACCGTACACCATTTCGCCAATGGCAGCAGCATTGGCATCATTTGTCAGCAATACGGGCAGGTCGAAATGTTTTTTAAACAAATCAGCCAAAGGAACTATGCCTTTCCATTTTAGATTGGGAGCAAATTCAATAGTTCCGGTATAATAGTTCCCGTTGGGTGCTCCTATACCTATTCCAATGATTTCAGAGTCTGACAGTGTTTTAAAAATACTCATTATGTGTTCACTGACCACATCAGCAAAATCCACAGCATTGTCATAGGCAGCAGTTTCTATAGAAGATTTGGCAATGCAATTTCCTTGTTCATCCACAAAACCAAATACAGTATTGGTTCCTCCAATATCAATTCCAACAGCAAGTTTTTTCATAGTAGTATTAGTGAGTGTTATATGAGTTTTTTCCGGTAGCCTTTCAGTCCGTAGAATAAGAGGTAAACATAAGAGAACAAAGGTACGACAAATGAAATATGAACTCCGAATTTGTCGGCAATCATACCTTGCAAAGGTGGCAAAAGTGCTCCACCCAATATCATCATTACCAGAAGTGACGATCCTTGAGAAGTATATTTTCCAAGCCCATCGATGGCAAGCGTAAAGATATTCGACCACATAATGGAGTTGAACAAGCCTATGGCCAATATGCACCACATTGCTATCATGCCATTGGTAAATAGGGCGATCAGTATCAATACAAAGGCAACTATAGAAAAGTACGCCAGGGTTCTGGAAGCAACCGAGCGACCCAACATGAAGAGTAAATAGTTAAGGACGATAAAGATCAGATAATACCACACCTTGTCGAAGGTTAAGCCTTTCATATACCAGGTGATGAGGAAGATGACCACAAAAGTTACAATAGCCATGAGCAGCATCAGCAGATATTTACTTCCTTTCTTCAGACTGCTTAACGAAATGGCTCCTAAAAACCGGCCTATCATAGCTCCTCCCCAATAGTAGGCAAGATAATTGCTGGCTTCGGAATCGGTAAATCCAACAATCTGGGGTAATTTCAGGAAAGAAACCAGATTACTTCCAATAGCTACCTCGGCCCCAACATAAAAGAAGATGGCAAACATTCCGAATACCAGATTGGGATGTTTCAGAGCACCGGCACTTTTCTCAATATGGTCTTCGCTTTTAAAAACAGGCAATCGGGAGAACCAGATGAAAACCATGAGCAACAATAAAACACTTCCTATGATCAGATAAGGAATCTTAACCGACGTGGCAGAGTTTTGCGCTGAAGAGGTAAAATATTCGAAGATGAAGAAACCACCCAATACGGGTCCTATGGTTGTTCCCAGCGAATTAAAGGCCTGAGAGAGGTTCAATCGGCTGGAAGCAGTTTCAGAAGAACCCAAAATCGCCACGTATGGATTAGCAGCAATCTGCAATAAGGTGAACCCTATGCCCAACAAAAATAAGGCCCCGAGGAATACTGTAAAAGAATGGAAGGTATTGGCCGCCGGATAGAACAGAAAACAAGCTATGGCTGAGATAAACAGACCCAAAAGAATGCCGTTCTTATAGCCTATTTTATTTATGGGATCACCGATGGTCAAACTGAGCAGGAAATAAACCAGTGAACCAATAAAGTATGCTCCAAAAAATGCGAACTGAATCAGATTGGCTTCAAAATGGGTTAAGGTAAAGACTCCTTTCAGGTAGGGTATCAAAATGTCGTTCAACACAGTGATAAACCCCCACATGAAGAAAAGGGTGGTTAGAGCTATAAGAGGGTAGGTATAATTGGTACTTTTCGAATTTTCCATGAGTTTAATAATTTGTGGGTTATACAGATTCTCTCTCAATGAGAACAGGTTTTAGGATGACTTCTTTTTTAGCTTTTCTGGGTTTGTTGATCTCTTGCATTAAAATATTGACCGCATGTGTGCAGATTTCCTCCATGGGCTGGTCAATGGCTGTCACTTGTGGGGTGGTAAGTTTGAATGCGTCTATATCATCAAAAGCTATGAATGCCATGTCTTTCGGAATACTTATATCCAGATCGTGGAAGGTCTCCAGACAGGCTACGGCAATATTGTTGTTGATGGCGAATATAGCATCTATTCCGGCTCCTCCGGACTTTGTTAGCTTTGTGATCTCTTTCTTAACTTGCTCTTTCACCTGATCGAAAGGAATCTCGATAAGAAGTTTCTCCGAAAACTTAAGTCCTGCCTCTTCTAAGGCTGATTGATATCCGCAAATACGTTCTTTGATGGAAGAAACATAGGCGGGTGATACTGCAAAGGCAGCAATACGTTTATGACCTGTCTTTATCAGATGCTTTACTGCATGATGAGTAGATTCTTTATTGTCAATACCCACAAAATTGGCCTTGATTCCTTTAAGTTTTCTGTCGATCAATACAAAGGGGTAGTCTTCGCGCAGCAGCTGTTTGAAATCGTCGCTCTTTTTTTGTGAGGATGATACAATAATTCCATCAAATTGCTTTTCGCGCATCAGGCGTATTATCTTTCTTTCTTTTTCTGTGTCTTCATCGGTGCTGCAAATTACCAGGTGGTAGTTTACTTTAGCCAGTTTGTCCTCAATTGACCTTGCCATTTTCGAATAAAAAGGATTCGCAATATCAGACACCACCAAACCAATGGTATTGGTTACTCCCATTCTCAGACCACGAGCCATAAGGTTAGGCTTGTAATTGCTCTCTTTGGCATACTTCAGTACCCGTTTTTGCGTCTTTTTGCTGATCCCATTTTCATCGGCTTTGTTGTTCAGGACCATAGATACAAGGGTTTTTGAAACACCCAATTCTTT
>CAZNRQ010000416.1:0-3671 GCA_964574845.1 uncultured Bacteroidales bacterium | reverse complement strand
CATTGAATTTCGCCACGAGCAAGTGCAGGCTTGAACATATTACTTGCATCCAGCGATCCGCTCGCATTTCCGGCACCTACAATGGTATGAATTTCGTCAATAAACAGGATTATATCCCGGTTTTTTTCCAGTTCATTCAAAACCGCTTTCATCCTTTCCTCAAATTGGCCACGGTATTTGGTACCGGCTACCAGAGATGCAAGATCTAAAGTAACGATACGTTTGTCAAAGAGGGCTCTTGAAACTTTTCTTTGAACAATTCTCAGAGCAAGACCTTCGGCAATGGCCGTTTTTCCTACACCTGCTTCACCAATCAGAACAGGATTGTTCTTTTTACGTCTGCTTAAAATCTGGGCAATACGTTCCAATTCCTTTTCGCGACCAACCACAGGATCCAATCTGTCTTCTTCGGCAAGCTTAGTCAAATCTCTTCCAAAATTGTCCAGCACAGGTGTTTTTGACTTCGAATCAGAAGGTTTCTTTGTTTCGCCGCCATAAGGTCCATCTTCAGCCTCGTCGCTGCCTGTGCCACCCGGAATTTCATCCTTAGGGTCAAAGGTGTTTTCGCTTCCGTCCGATATAAGGTTTTTGATCTCGTTTTTCACCGAGTCATAATCTACGTTATGCTTCATAAGGGTTTTGGTGACAATGTTTTCTTCGTCTTTCAAAATTGCCAATAATAAATGCTCAGTACCTATCAGATCCGACTTAAAGGTCTGAGATTCGAGATATGTGAACTTAAGAATTCTTTCAGCCTGCTTGTTTAATGCAATATTAGGATTGTCGCTGTCATTTTCTCCGGAACTTTTAATAGTTCTTTCGATAGATCGTCGCACATCAAGGATCTCAACATTATGAATGTGAAGGATCTTTATGGCAAGGCCTTCGCCTTCCCTTAACATTCCTAAAAATAAATGTTCTACTCCGATATAACTATTCCCTAACCTAACAGCTTCTTCTTTACTGAATGATATTACTTCTTTTACGCGTTGTGAGAATTTTGCTTCCATAGTACTAATGTGATAATTTATACAAAATTACGAAACTATTTTCAATATGTCAAAATTACTTAGAATCCAACCTTTTGAATGCATATGTTGTCAAATTTTTCAACACTTTTTTGTTAGTAATAATATGCAAGAAAAACGGCGTCCGATTCAAAAAAATGTAGTAATTTCGTTACACTAATTAAAATTGCAAATAGTTAAAAATGAGGATTCTACACTTATGAGTGAATTTGAAAAAATCGTAAAGGTCAATATTGAAGAACAAATGAAAACTGCTTACATTGATTATTCAATGTCGGTTATCGTTTCGAGGGCGTTACCTGATATCCGGGATGGCCTAAAACCAGTCCATAGAAGGGTATTATACGGTATGTATGATTTAGGTATCATGGCAAACAGGCCATATAAAAAATCTGCCAGAATAGTAGGGGAAGTGCTTGGTAAATACCATCCCCACGGAGATACATCAGTCTATGATGCCATGGTTCGTATGGCGCAAACATGGTCGTTACGATATCCCTTGATCGATGGTCAGGGAAACTTTGGCTCAGTAGATGGTGATAGCCCTGCTGCTATGCGTTATACCGAGGCCCGATTCCAGAAAATTGCAGAAGAAATGTTGGCTGATATTGAGAAAAATACGGTTGATTTCCGACTTAATTTTGATGATACTCTTGAAGAACCGACAGTTCTTCCTGCTAAGATCCCCAATCTGTTAATTAACGGAACCTCAGGTATAGCCGTAGGTATGGCTACCAATATGCCCCCTCACAACCTGAAAGAAGTGGTGGATGGGATACTTGCCTATATTGATAACAATGAAATTACGGTAGCTGAATTGATGAAATTCATCAAAGCCCCTGATTTTCCAACAGGCGGTACAATTTATGGTTACGAAGGTGTTCGCGATGCTTATGAAACAGGTCGTGGCCGCATTGTAATGCGTGGTGAAGTAGTTATTGAAGTAGAAAACAATCACGAAAACCTTATTATTACTTCTATACCTTATCAGGTGAATAAGGCTGAAATGATTAAGAAAACGGCTGACCTGATCAATGATAAGAAAATCGATGGTATTTCTGAGATTCGCGACGAATCCGATAAAAATGGAATTCGAATCGTTTACGAACTCAAAAAGGATGCTATTTCGAATGTGGTCCTTAATAAATTGTATCAGCAAACTGCACTCCAATCTTCCTTTAGTGTAAACAATATTGCTTTAGTTAAAGGACGCCCGGTATTATTGAACTTAAAATCAATTATCAAACATTTTGTGGATCACAGACATGAAGTGGTGGTGCGTCGTACACAATTCGATCTGGATCAGGCCCTCAAACGTGCTCATATTTTGGAAGGGCTGCTGATTGCGCTTGATCATATTGACGAAGTCATCGCTATCATTCGTTCATCTGCAACCGTTGAAGATGCAAGAAATGGCTTAATGGAGAAATTCGGATTATCCGATCTCCAGGCCCGTGCTATTGTAGATATGCGTCTGAGAGCATTGGTTGGTCTCGAAAGAGAAAACCTTCAGAAAGAATATGATGAGTTGATGAAACACATCGAATATTTGAGAAGCATTTTAGAAGATTTTAACCTCAGAATGCAGATCATTAAAAATGAGCTCCTCGAAATAAAAGAGAAATATGGCGACGAACCCAAAACCGAGATCGTTTATGCTTCCAGCGACTTCAAAATTGAAGATACCATTGCTGACGAACAGGTTGTTGTTACTATATCACACATGGGCTATATCAAACGTACTCCGTTGATAGAATACAGAAGACAGAACAGGGGAGGACGCGGATCTAAAGGTTCGGATATTCGCGACGAAGATTTCCTCGAATATTTGTTTGTAGCCACTATGCACAACTATATGTTGCTGTTTACAGAAAAAGGCAAATGTTTCTGGCTAAGGGTATTTGAGATACCTGAAGGAACAAAAACTTCCAAAGGAAGGGCTATGCAAAACCTTATTAATATTCCTCCTGACGATAAGGTAAAGGCTTTTGTTAATGTGAAAGACATTAATGATAAGGAGTATATTGAGAACAACTTCATTATTCTTTGTTCCAAAAAAGGTGTTATTAAAAAGACCACATTAGAAGCTTATTCCCGTCCTCGCCAAAACGGAATCAATGCGATCACCATTCGCGAAGAGGATGAACTGCTGCAGGCAAAACTCACTAATGGATCCAATGAAGTGCTTATGGCATTAAAATCGGGCCGTGCTATTCGCTTCAACGAAGCTAAAGTAAGGCCAATGGGTCGCAATGCTGCCGGAGTTCGTGGCGTTTCCCTCGCCGGTGCAAAAGATGAAGTAGTTGGAATGATCTGCCTCGAAAACGAATCATACGACATTTTGGTAGTATCCGAAAATGGTTATGGAAAACGTTCCAAACTCGAAGATTATCGAGTGACCAATAGGGGAGGGAAAGGCGTAAAGACCATCAACATCACTCCAAAAACCGGCAATCTGATCTCAATATTAAATGTACTTGACTCTAATGATCTCATGATCATCAACAAATCTGGTATTGCTATTCGCATGGCCGTTGCCGATCTCAGGGTTATGGGTCGCGCCACACAAGGTGTGCGTCTTATCGATTTGCGCGAAGATACAATTGCTGCAGTTACAAAAATTGAGATTGATGAAGATGATAT
>CAZNRQ010000415.1:0-3673 GCA_964574845.1 uncultured Bacteroidales bacterium | reverse complement strand
TGTGGATGCTGACCGAAATCCTATTATCGGTGGCTGGCTCGGCAGCGACAGTATTATCATTGGAAGTCAAACCCTTTATAGCGCCGGTAGTTCTGATTTTTTGATTGCAAAATCGGCCAATACCCCTCCCAACGCAGTAGGCGAATATAACAGTACTTCTAAACTTCTCATTTATCCCAATCCCACCCACGAAATAATATACGCCACCATGCCCGAAGAATCAATAATCACCTTGTACAATATGCAGGGACAAGTTTGCCGACAGATCAATGCTCAGTCGGGATTGGTCAGTGTGGAATTAAACGATCTGCCTTCCGGCATTTATATATTGAAGGCCGTGGGAAATCGTTTTTCATATTCCGGAAAAGTAATAAAAGAATAAGTGCTGAAGCTATTGGGGTGGGTATGTTTGCTGATTTCGACAAAAGAGTCGACTTTTTGAAAAATTGCTGATGAATCAAAAACTCAAAGGAAGTAGAAACTTTCTGATCACATATGGAGGCATTATGTCGGGAATATCGCTTCTGACTTTACTTTCGAATATTCCGGCTCTGATCTTTGGTGAACCGCTTATATTATCTCTGGTCCTTATGCCTGCCCTCCTACCCATGTCCCTGGCCTATTTTATTTTTGGGCTGCGTATAGAAAAGATATAGCGGAAAAGATCAGTGGTATTTTTATGGATTAATATTATGGCCCTGGTTTGTTTTCTTCTGTATCTGGCTGCATTCTTTGTTTATACTTCTATCAATATTAGTCAACAGGGCATTTATTTATCAGAAGCAAATACCATCATAAATTACCTCAGTCCACTGTTTTATGCAGCAGCCTTTATACTTCCGGGTATTATTATTGGAATAAAACTGAAGAAGACTGAAACAGCCTGAGACAGGTTCAGGCAGATAGGGATAGAAAGATTTGTGTTATTAAAAAAAACAGATCCCCGGCAGCCATTATTTTCCGATTGGGCACACACCCTTTGTTTACATTACCATTGAAATACTGTTAAACCTTAATAGCCTGATATATGTCAGGCTGTTTTTGTTCGTTTATTAATAGTTAATCCTCAACTTTGCATTATGAAAGACAATAAACATTCCCTCGTCATTCACCTGCTTCTGGTGAGTTTGGTAGTTATTTTTGCCAATGGCTGTAAAAAAGACAAACAACCTGATCCTCCTCCTGCCACGGTGTTGACCATAGGTCAGAGCTATCAAGGTGGAATCATTGCTTATATACTGCAACCGGGCGATCCGAACTACGATGCCAATGTTCAACATGGTATTATAGCAGCAACTCATGATCAGAGTACAGGAATACAATGGTACTATGGCACTTCTGCACCCACCGCAGCCACGGCATCAGCAATAGGAAGTGGGGGCGATAACACAAATACTATAGTAGCCAGTTATGGCGCAGGAAGCTATGCGGCAAAACTTTGCTATGATCTGGTTTTAAACAGCTATTCAGACTGGGTTCTGCCCAGCAAGGATGAACTGAATAAATTATACTTAAACAAAGCAGTAATTGGTGGTTTCGAGAATCACTTCTACTGGAGTTCTACCGAATCAGATGCTACTATGGCCTGCTTGCAGAGTTTCCTCGACGGCACACAAACCCTCGATGGCAAAATGTTCTCACATTATGTTCGTACCATTCGTTATTTTTAGTTTTACAAAACACGTCTGTAGAAATAACAGTCCTGACTTCTTCTAAAATTCCAAACAACCGTTGTAGCTAATTTAAATAAGAAAAGCCCTAAAAGGGCTTTTTTTCAAATCGGTAATTCGGATAATGGTATTCCCGACTAATTCTTTATAACTTTTTGATGATAGGAGGTAGTACCTACAGTAAACTCAACATTATACAATCCCACTGAGAGATCGCTCAGGTCGATGATAAAATCATTGCTGCCGGGAACAACTTCCACAGTGCGCAAAGCCACCAAACTGCCCACCATATTGTAAACACTTACGTTGCCCTTGCCTGCATTCTGATCATAATAATGAATGGCCAGATCGTTTTTGAAAGGGTTGGGATACATAGTGAGTTCAGAAGTTTGGGTAGCAGAACAAGTAACTGCTACAGGGCTAAAAGTTTTAAACTTGCCATCGAAATCAGTTTGGGTAAGACGATAGTAGGATATACCTTCCAAAGAATTCTCATCCTTATACTGATAGCTAAGAAGCGCGTTACTATTGCCGGCACCGGGTATTCTTGCAACCTCAAACCAATTAATTGCATCTATGCTTCTTTCGAGAGTAAAAAATTCGTTATTGGTTTCGGTAATAGTAGACCAGGTAATCTTTACCTTTCCATCGCATTCTGCATTGAATGAACTGATATTAATAGGAAGAGGTGAATTGTAAGAAATCACTTTACCTGTAATATCGCCCATACCCGAATACCACATTGTCTGATTGCAAATGTCGATAATGTTAGATTGGTTATTGGTGCCTCCGGTTGTATTCTGTGCCCTAACCCAGCCCACAACGTAAACTCTTGAACCACAAGGCAGGGCAAGTTTCTTACCACTAGGAAAATATAAGGTTCCCTGAACCAATATGCTTAGCGGGGCCAGCGAGATGTCAGGATAGGATTGGTTTTGCGAAAGATCGAAGTTAACCAGGAAGTTTATAGGAATATTTACTGAATCGCCGTAGGTTGGCACTTTTCCATCCGACCAGGTAGTATTCTTGCTCCAGTTACCATTGTTCACAATGGCAATGTGGGTTGTGCCATATGAGACCTGTAAAATAAACACAAATAAAATTAAGGCAATAGTTTTTTTCATAGTTGATGTTTGTTAGTCTTTTTTAGTTGGGATTATTACCATAGTAAATCCGGGTACAAAAGTACCAACAACCATAAATACAGACCTTAGTGAAACACCCGATTTACTTAGTGAAACACTGAGTTTATTTCGGAGCAATTAACCTGTTTTATAGACAATAATACATAATCGCCAACCATTCTTCCAGAATATCGGAGCATAGTGTATTAGAAACCAAAAGAATAATAGTTAGGTGCGGTATCGGATCAAGGGAATCCGGGCTTTTACATTTTTACTTAGGGCCACCATAAAATCCAGTTTTTATTTCTCATCATGACAGCAACAGCAGCAACCTGAATTAGGGGTTATTTCGAGCACGGTGCCATATTTATCAAATTGGTAGTGGCAACAATTCATAAGCATATCCTTTAGCATCCTGCGCGAGCGCTGCACACGTGCTTTGGCAGCAGTATAAGATATTCCTGCTTTTTGGGCATATTCTATTTGACTCAAGCCTTCCAGTTCTGTCAAACAAAGGGCCTCACAATTCTCAGGAGGCAGTTGGTCCATCATTTTAATCAGGTCGTTCACAGCTTCATCCATTACTTCGCGATCGAGATTCTCCTCTTCTGTTTCACTGAAATAAGTTTCAGGAAGTTTCTCCTTTTGTACTTTTCGGTAATGATCGGATATAAGATTGCGTGTGATCTGGTAAATCCACGCACGCACTTTGGTCTCATCGTTCAGGCTACCAATGTTTAGATGTATTTTGACGAATACCTCCTGTAAGATATCTTCTGCCACTGCCTGATCATTAATTTTGCTAATAACAAAAGCCTTTAGTTTCTCATGCAAGTGCGACCATATGTTTTCAATGCTTTCCATAACCTATACATATAC